>DATNPE010000148.1:0-3617 GCA_036703355.1 Allocoleopsis sp.
GTTCATGTTCTTGATTTCAACTTTGGTGCCAAATGCTTCTTGACCCACGGGGCGGACAGAAACGTTGACATCACAACGCAAAGAGCCTTCCTGCATGTTGCCATCACCCACGCCGAGATAGCGAATAATTCGGCGCAGTTCTTGAGCATACTCAGCCGCTTCTTGGCCTGTACGCAAATCGGGTTCAGAAACAATTTCGAGCAGGGGGACTCCGGTGCGGTTGTAGTCCACCAGCGAGAAACTAGACCCTGCGAGGCGATCGCTCCCGCCGTGAACCAGCTTGCCCGCGTCTTCTTCCATGTGCAGGCGTGTGATGCCGATGCGCTTACGAACAGGGTTGCCCTCGGAGTCTACGAGTTCAATTTCTAGCCAACCATGCTCCGCGATCGGCAGGTCGTACTGAGAAATTTGGTAGTTTTTGGGCAAGTCAGGATAGAAGTACTGCTTGCGGTCAAATTTGCTAAAGGGAGCAATTTGGCAGTTCAGCGCTGAGCCTGTCTTCACCGCGTACTCCAGCACTTTCTGGTTCAGTACTGGTAGCACTCCTGGCATACCCATACAAATCGGACAAATTTGGCTGTTGGGATCGCCGCCAAATTCGGTGGAGCAATTGCAAAAGATCTTGGTGTCAGTTTTGAGCTGACAGTGGGTTTCAAGGCCAATAATCGCTTCGTACTGAGTTTTAACTGGAGCAGCAGTCGTCATGGGATACAGATTGCAGCTATGCAACAATTTGGCTCTATTGTAGCCCTGCAATGGCTCGCTCGGCGCTGACTCACAGCTTTGTCCTAGTACTTTGTCTTACAACAAGAACTTTCAATCTAGTTCCCCTTCCCTCGGAGGGAAGGGGTGAGGGGTTAGGTCTTCTGCCCAAAGAGAATCATGAAGCGAGGGCGAGAAGTGAATTAGGAAATTTCTACCAGTTGGATATCAAACGTTAGCTCCTCACCTGCCAAGGGATGATTGGCATCTAGGGTGACGGTGCCATCATTTACCTCTGTAATCACGACTGGAATCACGCCTCCGGTTTCTTCGCGCACCTGGAGCTGCTGCCCAACTTCAGGCTCCAAGTCTTCTGGCATTTGTTGGCGATCGATCTCGACGACCATTTCTTCACGGTAGGGGCCGTAAGCTTGCTCCACTGGAATTTTTTCAGTTTTAGATTCCCCTGGGCTCATGCCTACCACGGCTTTCTCAAAACCAGGAATCAGCTCTCCTTGCCCAATCGTGAATTGCAAAGGATCGCGATTGGTCGAGGAATCAAAGACAGTGCCGTCATCCAAGCGACCTGTGTAATGAACGGTTACAGTATCACCAATTTTTGCTTGTGCCATTTTCTCATCTCACATTTCTAGTCTTTCAGTGCCGAAAGGAGGTGCTATTACCGTTTTTTATCTAGGCAGGAAACTTTGCTCCTTGGACTCAATTTCCTACGTTAGCGGATGAAATGGTTGATTGGCTTCATTAGTAGGAGCAATTTAATAATTTAATCAAGTTTCTTGAAAGGTAGAGACTGCTACCCAGTTCTCAAAATCTCATCTGGATTTGATTAAAAATTCCTGTTACAACCAAGAATTTTGTGCTAGTCAAACTAATTTGATTCAAGCGCATCAAGTTAGCCCAACTCAGCTTTACACACCAAATAACACTGGAGAACATGACTTTCCTATTAGTTCAAGCGAGCTAGCTACTGCTATAGTCTTCTAAAGAATGAAGTCACCCAAGCTGTAATTAAAGTTACACGAGAACTGAGAAAAATTCTGATGAATCAAAAATCCTATTCCAAGTCTGAAATCAGGGCTTGATTAAACTTTTTGTTCGCGATCGCGCTCAAGAGTTTTTGACAGTTCTAAAAGCACTTTAATTTCACTTAAATTAAGCAGTCTGCCTTAGCAATTAACCCTGCGACCCAGCAAGTTAGCCAAAGCGCTGACGAGAGAAGTCGGTTCTACAGGCTTAGCAAAGTGCATCTGAAACCCAGCACTCAAAGCTTGAGCTTGGTCTTCTTCTCTAGCATAGGCAGTCAGGGCGATCGCGGGCATTGGTTTGGCTTGGTTGTCTTCCAGGGTCTTGACTCTGTGAATTAAGGCATAGCCATCCTCCCCAGGCATGGCAATGTCACTGATCAAAATATCGGGCTGTAGGGCTTCGTAAGCTGCGATCGCCTCTGCCACAGAAGCTACTGCCGTTACATTGGCTCCAGACTGCTCCAAAATCATTTGCAACAGTTCTCTGGCATCATTTTCATCATCCACCACCAAAACACTGATTCCCTGAAGTACCGTGGCATCGGGTAAGCCATCAGCGTTGCCTAACAAGCACTGAGACGCAGGTAGCGATTCTGGCTCAGGGGTAGGCAGGACTAGAGGCGGTAACTTGACTGTAAAGGTGGCACCTTGGTTCTCTCCTGGGCTAGCGGCGCTGACAGTGCCACCCTGCAACTCCACTAAATGCCGCACGATCGCCAGTCCTAACCCTAATCCTCCATGCGATCGCGTACTGGTACTGTCGGCTTGGCGGAAGCGATCGAACACATGAGGCAAGAATTCTGGGTGGATGCCTTGCCCCGTATCTGTTACCTGAATTTGAATCCAAGTATCCGTCGGCTCCAGACTAATTTCTACACGACCACCCCTCGGCGTGAACTTAATGGCATTGGATAAAAGATTCCAAATAATTTGTTGCAGGCGATCGGGGTCTCCGAGGACACGAGCGGTCCCCTGATTTAAGTGGGACTCTAAGCAAATGCCTTTGGCCTCAGCGGCGGGTCGTACCGCATCCATTGCCGCTTCAATCACACCCAGCAATGCCACAGGCCGTACCTGCAACTGCAATTTGCCTTGGATTATTCGCGAAACATCCAAAATATCTTCAATTAACTGAGCTTGCGATTTGGCATTGCGCTCAATTGTTTCTAAAGCCCTGGCAGTGGTTGTTTCGTCAAACTTGCGGCTTCCCAGCAAGCGGGACCAACCCAAAATCGAATTGAGGGGTGTACGTAACTCATGAGAAAGCGTGGCGAGAAACTCGTCTTTCATCCGGTTGGCATCTTGCGCTTCTTGGTAAAGTCTGGCGTTGTCTACGGCTAAGGCAGCTCGACGAGCCAAGTCTTCCGCCAAGGTTAAGTCAACGGATTGATAACAGCGCTCCGACTCAGAAATGGCGAAGGAAATCACGCCAATGGTGCGGCCTGCGGCAATCAACGGCACAATCATCACTGATTTGAGGTGCAGCGATCGAATCAGGCGTAAATAATCCAGATCATCCGTGGAGGTGGCGATCGCCGCTTCTGAAATCTCAGTTAGCAATTGGGATTGTCCCGTTTGCAAAACTTGCAAGACAGGTCGCAAGTGACTGAGACGCAGCGGATAGCACTGCTGGAGTTGGCGAGCCAAATCTTCTTTCACCGGATCAATATGGGCCACCGTCAGTGGACGGAGAGACTGCCCATCTTTCATCATGTCGATGACGCATAAATCAGCCAGATAAGGTACTGCTAAGCGAGCCAAGCTCACCAGGGTCGCTTCGTAGTCCAACGAGGAAGCCAACACCGCACTGGCTTCGGCCAAAAAAGTGGAGCGTTGCTCAGCAGCTTCAGCCACCGCCCGAGCAGCTTG
>DATNPE010000149.1:0-3437 GCA_036703355.1 Allocoleopsis sp.
ATGCCGTCAATGCCTTGCTCCGCCGCCGTGGGGTGGTCGTGGGGTTTCATTTCTGAGTGCAAATCGGCAATATCCACCAAGGCTTGAGGAGCCGCCCGCCCAGTGGCAATTACCTCCATGTGCTCTGGCTTCTGCTTGAGCGCTTTGACCACCTCATCCACGGGCAGTAGGCCCAAGTCGAGCACCGGGTTGAGTTCATCCAGCACCACGACAGAATAGAGACCAGAAGCGATCGCACCTTTCGCCACATCCCAACCCCGCTGAGCTTCTAGGCGATCGAAGCGAGTGATATCATTCAAGCCAAAATGCTCGGCCCGCCCCGTTCGCACTTGGTCAATCAGGTGAGGAAAACCGCGTTGTAGAGCTTCGATCGCGGCATCCTCGGCATACATGCGACCAGGGCCTTTGAGAAAACGCAACAGCAGGACGCGAGTTTGGACAGAGCTGTTGATCCCTAGGCCGATTGAGCGCAGCACCACACCCAGAGCCGCTTGGGATTTACCTTTGCCTGCTCCGTCGTAGACATGAATTTGTCCTTCCAGCCGCTCAGAACGCGCTTGAGCGGTCCGAATGCCAACGCCAGTCCTTACCATAGCTTCCAGTTTTCTCGTGCAGTTTCATCTTAGCGAAGGTTCCGTCAGCTTCTCTAAAATAAAATTCAGGGATTATGCGTGAAAAAAGTTAGGTTCTGAGAACCGTTGTTCAGGAGGTAGACCCGTGTTTTCAGTCGTGTTGCCATTACGGGCTATCTTATTTCAACTGCTCTTTTTATTAGTGGCGATCGCGATCGAGTCCATCGTCTTACAAGAGCGATTAAACTTGAGTCGTAGAATTAGCTTGGAATATTCTGCTTCAATTAATCTTTTATCGACAGCGATTGGTTGGCTCTTTTTCTTTACACTAGAACCCGCTTTACCTCTGGCTTGGAAAGGTCCATTGATGAGCTACGTTCTATTCAATGCTCGCTCCACAAATACCAATACTTTATTGATCATGCTCGGCTTGTTTACCTTTTTTGGCACATTTATTGTAGAGCTGCAAGGATTAGAGTTATTACAATTACTACTACAAAGAAACAAAAAGGAAGAAGCAACCCCTCCAAAAGCTTATCGCGCCCGTGATAAGGCGCAGCGGCGACAGCTCAACTTGGCCGCTACTAATCGAGCCACGACGATTTTGTTAGCCAATGCCTGTAGCTACAGTGCCATTTTATTAATTTTATTAGCGCGTGCATTTGACCTGAGCTTTAAAGCGAATGGACAAATTTAAAGAAATTTTTGATACGCTCCGCGAATTACTGTTGCCACCCAAAGCTTTTTCTTGGCAAACATTAATTTTGCTAAGCGTTTTTTCCTGCTTGATGGCAGCTTTAGCCAGCGAGCTCATTCGTAATTTATTGGCGACCTGTGGTTGGATTTTCTTGATTTTTGGGGTGGGTTGGTTCACCACTGAGAACCCCATCAAGGTCGGAGACTTGAACCTGGGGCCTTGGATTACGGGGATATTAGTGAGTATTTTTTTGTTTGGGGAATGGCTAGAAGAATATCCTTCGCTGTTATTTATCAGTTGGCCCCTAATCTCAGCGGCGATCGCCTCCTTGGGGGAGTTTATTGGATCAGGTCCTCGATTTAAGAATCCATCTCCCGAAGGGCGGCAAAGACTCGTCATTCTTTTCTTGAGCAATTTAATTATTAGTTGCTGGTTTCAGCTTTACTTTGTGATTCAAGGTTGGCTCAATATTTATCCCAGTTTGTTAGCCAATGATTTTAACCAAAGTAATTTTGTTGTTCGTCTCGGGGTACAAACGAGCGAACCACCCACAGGAGTGTTGATCCTCAATCAAGCGGAAGCTTTGCTGCGAGCAGAACTCGAACCACGCTCTTGGCCAGAGGTAGAACGCTGGCTCTTAAATCTCAAGCAACAACCAACCGATTTTCAAAATGCCGTGATGCAGCAATTGCCACCGTCCGAGGAGAATGGGTTGTGGCAGTTGCAAGCCCAGTTTTTACCCGACCAACCCGATTACACCTTGCAGTTGCTTGCCCTTTGGCAAGGTCCGAGTTCTGACTTGTCGGGGCACTATCTCACGAAAACCTGTCGCATCACCCAAGGGGAGCCCCCACCTGCTCCCAGTCCCACGGTTTTGGAGGAGGCAACGATTTCCCCCACACCTGGAGCGACTGAGGTGCCACAGCCAACCACCAGCACTAGTAAGATTGAATGCGGATCGATCAGTCGGCCTACCTTGATCCAGCCTGGGCCAAGTTTGCCGTCTTAAGTTAGGTCATCTTAAGTCAGAATCAGCTTAGAGAGCGCCATCGGAAGTTGCTGAAGGAGTAAGTAGGTGAATCTCGGCAGAATTTTTACGATCGCGACCAATGTATTTTGGGAAGTCATCCGCGATCGCATCTTATACTTAGTCGGCTTCTTTGCCTTACTGCTAGTGATGGCGTGGCGACTACTTCCAGAAGTGTCAGCAGGCAGCGAAAACAAGATTTTACTAGATGTGGGGTTGGCAGGAATTACAGCCCTGAGCTTAATCATTGCTGTGTTTGTTGGCACTGGCTTAGTCAACAAAGAAATTGAAAAACGCACGGTCTTAGTCCTGATTGCCAAGCCAATTAGCCGCGCTGAGTTTATCATCGGTAAGCATTTGGGCTTGTCGGCAGTGCTGGCGGTGCTGCTGTCGCTGATGAGCGCAATTTATCTAGGGCTGCTTACCTGGGCGCAGATTCCGTTTCCCCTAGTCAGCATTTTGGTGGCAGTTCTGTACCTATTCCTAGAGCTATCCCTCCTGACTGCCGCTGCAATTTTGTTTGGCGTCTTCACCAGTTCTCTCCTGGCAACTTTGCTCACCTTTGCCGTTTACTTGGTGGGGCATTTCAGTCGCGACTTGGTGCTCTTGGGTAATTTAGCTTCCAGCCCAGATTTGCGCCGTCTGACCAAAGGCATCTATCTGTTTCTCCCTGATTTAGCTCGACTCGACCTAAAAAATGAAGCCGTTTACGGAGTGCTAGCAGCGCCGAGAGAGTTGTTACTCAATGCAGGCTACGGATTGGTCTATGCTGTATTGCTACTCGCGATCGCCATCCTCATCTTCTCGCGACGGCAATTTTAGCTCCTGGGTTGATTCCCACAAGCACGTAACCGAGTCAGCGCTAGCACAATCTCATCAATGGTCTGGCGTAGCGTTGAGGCGGGTTGATTGGAATGGTTGACAATGATGCTAAACACCAGCGGCGGATAGTTGGGTGGGTTGAGATAGCCTGACAACGCCGAAATCCCTGAAAGCGTGCCCGTCTTGGCTTGGACTCGGCCTTGAGCAGGTGTCTCGCGAAAACGACTTTGCAAAGTGCCACTCACCCCCGCAACTGGCAGCGAGGCTCGGTAAATCGCTGCTTCTGGCAACTGGGCGATCGCTTGTAAGGTTTGCACTA
>DATNPE010000150.1:0-4916 GCA_036703355.1 Allocoleopsis sp.
TAAACATGAGCAAATTAACATAATTAGGTTATTATCGCACTAATACTCATCTATAACTTTTTCCAAGAAGGTTAATCCAAGCGGGGGACCAGACTTTATGACTGGCCTCCGCTTTTAATTTTTGAGGCATCATGGGCGCTAAGACTCAAGACTCAACGTTGCAAGCCGCAGGAAGACAGATTTCTCAAAAGAATGCAAATTTGCTTAGCAAAGCATTCTCAGATATTGGTAAACTGCTAATCGATTCAGGCGTAATCGACAAACAATCGCTGGAGTCTTTGTTTGGCGTTGAGAAGACTGATGAAGGCGAGAAACCCAAAACTGAATCAAATGCCGAAGCCCCGATCGCGGCGGCAGCGGTTGAAGAGAGTTTTACGACCCAGGTAAAACGAGTCACTTGGCACGATCGCCTGCGTACCACCTTGCGCTTCTTTGGCAATCGCTATGAGATGTTGCACAACTGCTCAGATACCGATCTGCTGCGGTGGATTGGCACTGACACTGATAGGGAGACCGCGATCGCTCAAGTTCGAGATGACCTCATCACAATCCTTGTAGAGCTAAGCAATGACCATCCGGGTCCTTCTCAATCGGATGGGTACTACTACAGCCCCTACATGGAACTCGCTAGCAGTTCTGGAGAGAAAGTAATTACCGTTGCCTTCGATTGCCCAGCTCAGGCGATCGCCGCTGCTGCGAGTCGAACTACGAACCGCCGTCCAGTTGAAGGCGTTCTGTTCCGCATTGATGAACCTTCTGAAAGCGCTCCCTCGGTTGGTCCTGGCCTGCCACTTTATGTCCCTCGGTCAGTAGCTGAGGAAGCCCTCAGTACAGTGAGTGGTTTGCCACTAGATGCTCATGACAACTTAAGTCAGCACTCAAACCCAGAGATTACAGGGGTGATGTTGAGTGCAGCCATTCAGGACAATGACTTCAGAGTTAGCGGCTATCTCTACGATTGGAGCCGAGCCGATAAGGTCGCCAGAATTTCTGCCAACAAAGAACAGCTTGGCATGAGCATGAATGCCAATGCGATCGGACACGAGGCAGAGGTAGAAGGTAAAAAAGTTTTTTGGGTGGACAAGCTGGAGCTGCTCGGAGCCAATATTCTCTTCTCCGAAAAGGCCACCTATCGCCAGACCCGTTTGCTATCAGCAGGTGGAGCTGACGATACTCCGACCTCTCCGGAAGGTCAATCCGGAACTGAAACCCCCGCTGCTCAGATTGCAGCAGCTAGTAGCGAAACACCTAACCCCTCTCAAGGAGAAGACGAGAACATGGCCGTAGACCCTGAAGTAAAACAACAGCTAGCTGACATGTCTAAGACGGTTGGAGAGCTGTCGAGCCTGATCAAAGAGATTGTGCCAGCTGTTCAAGGTGTACAAACTGGCTTGCAAACCGTTCAAGCGCAGGTGACAGATATCCAAAAGGAACGGGACGACACCAAGGCAGCGATCGCGGCACAGGCTCAGCAACAGCAGCAGCAAGAGCAACAGCAACAGTTCATGGCTACTCTCCAGACTGCGATTAAAGATGCAGTCGGTACAGAAGTTAGTGCAGCGGTTGCTAAGGCTGTTAATCCCAGCGGTCAACCAGCTCGTAAAACGGTCTCCCTTGCCGCTCAGGCGAATGGGACTGGCGGAGTTGTAGACCAACCTCAAATGCAGGCTCTCTTGCAACTTGCTTCTATGGAAGGAGAACTTACGGCTCTACGCAAGAGCCCCACCGTTGATGGTGTTGAGGAAATTAAGTTACTTGAAAAAATCGCTCAGCATAAGCGGGAATATCAGATTGCTTAACAAGCTTCTGACTTCTGACTTCTAACTCCTGACTTCTCTACATAGCTTTAAAGGTTAACCCTAACCGGAGACCGCGACTCGGACAGAGTACGCGGTTTTTTGTTTTATTTAAAGGACTGATGCCATGACAACGGGCCTTGCCACTCGACCAACTCAAGATCCTGCGGAAATTCCTAGTTTTCAACCCATTCAAGCGTCGATGGTGGCTTTGGATGGTTTTGTTGTCCGAAACGATTTCGGTACTACTATTCAACGATACATCCGTCGAGAAACAGTTCTGTGGCAGCTGCTGAAAAAGCGCGAAGCTACAAATGACCCAGTTAAGATGCCTCGTGAAGGTCCTTTGCCAACAGTTGGGTTTGTTAGCAAGATCGACCTAAACCCGCCAGAAAACCCTTCTGATTTACCCGCTGCTGAATTGACCGATGCAGGGCAATCGATCAAAGCGATTAGCGGAATCATCAAAGTTGGTCACTACGCGCGATCGCTTTATCGTGCCCAAGGCCGCCCATTAGGCGACGTGGTTGCAGAAAAAACAGAGAAATTGCTGCTCAATACTGTGAAACTAGTTGAGCGCAGTCTGTTTACTGGGAACGCCACTACCAACCCGCTCTCCTTCAATGGAATTGCCAATCAAATGCAGGGCGGACGAGTTTTTCCAGTGGATACAACTGCCTCGACCAACAACTCTGTGATTACAAAGCTTCGTAGTGTAGTACGATTAGCAGTCAACGATCCAGATATCTCTCGCACCATTACTCACATCTTCGCGAGTGGTTTGGGGATGGAGCAAATTGAGAAAGAGCTGTTGGCTCAAACTCAATACAACCATATGGTAGAGATTATCCCTGGAGTCAAAGTGCCTGCCATTATGACTCAGCTTGGACCTATCCCTGTCGTGCCTAGCCCGTACATTCAAGATACTGATGGTGGAGTAGGCACAGACACCTTGCACTACTACCTGATCAATATTGATGAGATGAGTTGGCAAGGCGTTTACCCAGAGGGTGGAGAAGACACCTTCAACCCGCAGGTGTTCGATGTATCTGCCTACACCTCGGATGCAGCTCCTTATTTGCTAGAGAAGCGGATGGGGCTAATTTATGGGACCCTCTACGCCGAAAATGCTGGAGAAAGTACCTATCGGGTAGACGCGACCGTCCCGACGGGCACGGTGGGTAGCGCCTAATGTTGATTCAGCCGACGGATAAATGGAGCTCTCGCACTGTAGCGACTCCGGGGGGGTTGGTTAAACGTCCTCCCGGAGCACCGTCGTTTGAGGTGGATAATGACAAAGGTCAATGGCTGATTGATAACAAATTTGCGATCGCCGCAACTGCCAGCCTTGCGCCAGAGCGAGCGCATCCACCCGTGAATCCAGCGTTGAATACTGAAATTCTCTCTGAGGCACAACCTGTTGTAACGACCTCAGAGAAATATGTAGATCCGGCAAGCGGACAGGCAAGCGCAGCGCAGACCGACTCTCCCCCCACCCTTGAACCTTGGCAGGAACTCTTGCTGGAGTTTTTCAATACCCAGCAACCCGGCGCGATCGCCGATGCCATCAAGGGAATTGGACCTAAAACTGATGAAGACTTGATTGCGGCTCGTCCCCTCACCTGGGAAAAGGTAGAGGGAATTTTGAGCGATCGCCAAATGGATGCCGCCAAAAAGTGGGCTGAGTCATCAAGTTAGTAGTCCAAAAGTGTTTCAACCTAAATTAGGAGCGATTCATCATGGCAGAACCAGAACAAGCCCAACCTCAAACTCCCCCTGCTCAGTCTGAAGTTCAAACTCCCCCCAATCAAGTTACTGAGTTCCCTGATCAAGGCCGACCCGCAACAGAACATCTCTCTAGCGAGGGTAAGTTCGCAACTGTGAACCCTGCGGGTACCGCTTTCACTCCCACTGGCGAACAAATAGATGTGGGTGATGAGTTGCCGCCTAGCGTGCAAAGGATTCGTCAAACTGGCGATGGCTTCGTGGATTCAGAGCAGACACCAGAAGCCAATCAACCTTAGCAGGTGCGTTCAGCGACGATGGCGATCGCTTGTATCGGGCGGGCGATCGCTTTTCTCTTAGATGCGGAGTAGAGCGAGTGACACAAGGATTCCTCCCTGGGCAGTTCTCGTTTAGCGGGATAGCAGAAGATATTCCGCAGCTCCCTCTTTTAGAGCCTTTAGAAGCAAGGGAAAAGCTAATATTGGCAGGAATTTACACAGCTGATAATGCTCCCGCAGTTGAAGTTATAGATTCCTTGCTTAAAGATATTGCAACTCGGATCGAGCAATGGCTCGGTTATGCTCCTGCACCGACAGGGTACGTCGAGACGCTGCGAACCAATTCTGATGGAGTTGCTTTAACAAGAAACTATCCTGTGTTGGCAGTGCAGGAGATTGCTATTTTTAGCGATGCAACCCCTGGCTACGATCCTGTCGTGATTGGACCTGATAGAGTTCGCGGAATTTGGCGGCAAGACCGACGCATTTACTTGAACAACCCCAACACTCCTATTCGGGTCACCTATATAGCTGGCTATAATCCTTTGCCTAAAGGTTTCTCTCAAGCTGCTTTGCAGATCTTGAAACAAGTTGCTAAAACTGGGGATTTGAGTGGCGACTTGTCATTTCTAGATGAGCCAGTTCGAGATGTGTCTTCACTCAGCCTCCCTGGAGGATTGAGCAAGACTTTTCGCCTAGGTGGTAGTGGCGGGCCTCGTGGAGGTGGCAGTAAGGATAATGGCGCTACTCAACTCGATCGCATTCTTAGCGGGCTAGGGAGCTACCGAAGAAAAATTATTACCTAGCAGGTTCGGCGATGAATCGAGGCCAACGGGTTTACGTTTGCAGCTTAAGCGATCCTATGAGCCGCCTTACTCTTCTCTTTGTAGAAGAACGTGATTCCCTCAGTGAATCAAATCGAAAAATTGTGGTTGTGCATGTGAAGGAGTGGGGACGCAATATAACACTTTGGAAGGAAGACATTCAGGAATCAAACCCCCTAAGAGAAAATGCTGATTGATGCTGCTGAAATTCTAGAGTTGATTGCTGAGGTTGGTCATCATCTTGAGCTTTGTACTCTGTCAACGACTCAAGATGTAAACGTAGAGTATGGTAT
>DATNPE010000151.1:0-10164 GCA_036703355.1 Allocoleopsis sp.
AAAGCTGATATAACTTCAGCGGCTGATGGCGTAGGATTGCTGCTACCCCAAGGTTGAAGTATGCCTTAAGAAGTAGAAAAGTGAATGCTTTACCCCTTGTGAAAGATTGTCAAAGTTTATGAAAAAAGGAAAGCTTATAAAAAGAGCGTGGTAGTAATAGAGCAGAGAAAATATCTACTTGAATCGACTCAGAAATATTACTTACGCTTCAGGGTGCATTTAAAGTTAAAAATTTAACGCTACTTCGTTAAACTCTATTGAACGGGTCCGATTCAAGTGGCAGCTTAACTGCTTCTAAAATTACTGTTTCGCCCTTCGTTGTTACAGAAAACTTGGCTTCGTCAGACCAATCCAGGAACTGACACAGCGCTTCTAGCGTCCTTACGGAATTCTACGTAATTTAGCTGTAGAGCCAAGGTAGTGCATCCACAACTTAAAATATGATGTTTTCTTTCCTGAAGTCGCACTCTGAATTCTCCCAATCTCTTGCACCACCCCCCAGTAAAGCGACCAGTAGACGTGATTTAGTCCGTGCTACTGCCGCTGAGGTTACCCCCCTGAGGCTGGGACCGACTCAACTGGATTTTGAAGATTTAGCAGAATTTGAACGAGTCGAAAATCAGTATTCCAGCTTAGGGGTACAGTTTGCAGTTGCGATCGCGATTCGCCCTTCTAATCCGATCTTTATTCCTAGTTCTGGCTGCTTAGTCTTAATGCCTTTAACCTTTCAAGTCGGCATTCAGGCACAGTTTTGCCAGCTCGTATCGGTGGTGCAAGCCTTGGTGAGTGGGACTCGGCCAGTTACTCTCACGGCTCTCGATCGCCAAGGGCAAATTCTGGAGCGAGTGAGTATCGGCTCTTATCGGTATCTTTGGGCAGAGGGCGAAGCGGAACTGACTCCTCTACCGCAGCAGCCGCTAGAATTACAAACCCCAGAAATTGCTGGTGTTTTGTTTGAGTCGGATGCACCCTTCACGCTAGACAACTTCTTCTTTAGCCAGTCTTAAACGACTGTGCTTGAGTCTGCGCTTGGGCGTGAGTTGCTTCGGAGTTGATATTCGACACAGGTAAGACAACTCGAAACTCAGCTCCTGCACCAGGTTGGCTACAACATTGCAGACGGCCTTTGTGCCCTTTAACCACAATTTGATAACAAATCGATAGTCCTAACCCCGTGCCTTTCCCGACTTCCTTCGTGGTGAAAAAGGGGTCAAAGATGCGCTCCTGTAACTCTAAGGGAATGCCGGGACCATCATCGCGAACTGAGACCGTGACGTGATCGTCATGGTGCCAAGTCTGAATTGTAATATTGGCTCTTTCCCCAGCGGCATCTAGGGCGTTGGCCAATAGATTGAGAAAAACTTGATTGATTTGACCCGCATGACATTCGACAGGTGGTAACTCACCGTAAAGCTTCTCAATGTGGACCCCTGTCTTCATGCGATGTTGCAAGATGACCAAGGTACTTTCAATGCCTTCGTGCAGATCCACGACTTTGCGCTCAGCTTCATCGAGTCTGGAGAAGTTCCGCAGCGTTAAAACGATCTCACGAATCCGCTTCGTGCCCTCTTGCATCGAACTGATGAGCTTGGGAAAATCCTCACGGACATAATCTAATTCCTGCTCGGCAATCAGCTGGGCGATCGCTTCTGGGGGTTCTGGGCAACAGTCTTCGTAAAGTTCGATGGCCTGGTTGAGAGCTTTGGCGTAGCGTTGGGCATAGGGGAGATTGGCGTGGATGAAGGTAATGGCGTTGTTGATCTCGTGAGCTACACCCGCCACCATTTGCCCTAAGCTAGATAGCTTTTCACTTTGAAGCAACTGCATTTGAGTGGTTTGCAGTTCTTCTAACGTAGCTTTGAGGGTGGCTGCTTGGGCTTGAGACTCAGTTGCTGCGGTTTGTACTTGAGCGTACAGCTCGGCTTGTTGAATGGCGATCGCAACTTGGTCTGCTAATTGCTGCAACAAATCAGTTTCCCAAGCTTGCCACACCCTAGTACTACCGCACTCTTGAGCAATTAATAGCCCCCACAGCTTGGAGCGAATAATGATCGGCACAATCAGGTTGGCTTTGACCTGTAACCGCTCTAAAAAGTTGACATGGCAAGGATCGAGTCCTGCTTGAAAAATGTTGTGGATGGCCCGAACGCGGCCTCCTTGATATTGCTGGGCATATTTGGCTGAAAAGCAATTGTCCTGGCTCATTTGCCCTAGCACTGATATCCAAGGGTTCACCACTTCCTCAACTACGACTTCGCCTTGCCACTCTGCATCCAAAAACTGATAAATCACTACGCGATCGGTTTCTAGCAGGTGCCGTACTTCTCGCACCACCGTTTGCAGAATGGTTTGCAGATCCAAGGTGCTGCGAATTTGGTTGGTGATTAGCCGTAGCAGCGACTCCCGCTCCACTTGCCGCCGCGTTTCACTATAGAGACGTGCTTGATTGATGGCGATCGCTAACTGGCTACCTACCCCTTCCAGTAGCTCAATCTCCCAAGATGTCCACTCCCGCTCGCGATCGCACTGGTGCAGCCCAATAATGCCATTCACCTTGTCTTGATAACGAGTGGCTAAAGCCATCATGGAGCGGATTTCTAAACCTTGAGCGACTTCCTTGGTTTGCTCACTTAAGCCGGGAAAGTCAAGGAAGCGAGTGATAGCTACAGCCCGATCTTGGACCAGTAGGGTTTGTAGGTGGGGATTGTCCACAACGGGAACTTTTAGCCCTAATTGGGAAGGATAGTCACCTTGGTTGTACTCGCCTCTCGTGGTTAAATAGTCTTCCTCCTCGGATTCTAGAACTAAAATACTAGCTCGACTACATTGCAGCGTTTGACCCAACAGACGACAAGCCGCGTTCAAAATTTCGTCTAAATCTAGCGTGCTCCGAATTTCATTACTAATTTGATTAATCAGGTTTGAAAGCTTAACTTGCTGTTGCAGTTGAGTGGTGAGATTGCGATGACGTTTATATAACTCCAACTCCAATAGCTCTCCTTCAGAAGGATATGGAACTTCGGGATTTACAGCAAAGGCTTGGCAATGGGGGTGAATCGGAGAGCTATTTACTTCAGAGGACATAAATTCTCAACTGCTTTCACGGCTTTAGATTTCGTAAAATAACGAATTAATAAATTTGAATAAAAGCAGAATTTCAAGTCATTAAATGTTTTACTAGACAAAGGAATAGATAACGATACAACGTCTAAGTTAATAACTATTAAATCGATCTAATCAGAATAAATTTTCATCAAACATCCTCCTCAAGATAGAGGGGCCTCCTGGTATTCAAAATTCAATACAGCGATCGCTACTTGCCCTAAATCCCTGTATTTATACTTAGAAAGTTTGACTTCGGTCCAATTCAGATGCATACATGACGCATTGAACTTTGCGAAGTGCCTTACTTCATTCAGTCTAGCTAGTGAACCTGTGGATTAGATGTCCCTGAAATGTAAATCCCAACGCTAAATGAATGATTGTAGGACTGCATATTGCATCTATAGGAATGAATTTTATCGTTTTTGCTGAAACTTTGGGAATTTAGAATCTAAAAATATCTACTTTTGAGACTCTAGCTAGAAGCCACTTTCGCTGTATTCCAGTCCTTCAGCTAGTTTCTAGATAAGATTCCAGTTCTTAAGATAGAAATTCACGGGTGCTGCCAAGGTACAAGTTAGTGATCCTCAAATGCTCCAATCAAGATTCAAGCAACCGAGTTGGAAATACCTCTACCCACTGGTAGAAGCAGCAGTCATGAATCTCGACTCAGCAGACTCCCTGCTCCGGCAAGTTGTAGAAGCGATCGCTGCCGATCATGAAGTTGAGTGCTTACTCTGGCTAGGGTTTGACCGAGAGACTATCGATGGCATCCGAGTGTATGGCACCGGGCGATCGCTCCATTACCTGCGTCAGGAATTCCAGGCCATCGCTGTACCCCCCTCAGGCTCCGTCATCAATCTATCAACTTCTACCGAGCTAACTGCGACCGTGCAGGTTTATCAGTTGCCAGAGCCGCCGCAGTGGTTGCTCGAACAACAGCAACTGCCTCCTACCGCTAGGGTTTTGGGTGAAAGCTTGATTGTGCCTGCTTGGAATTGCGATCGCCTCCGCTTTGTGCTGCAATTGCAACGTCACCTGCCACAAGCGGCCCCTCATGTATCCGCTACAGCAACCACGAAGCGCAAGCCATTTTTGCGCTCTTACTTAAACCCTAAAGCTGCTGCGCCCCAACCTGCGGTGGCCCCCGTTCCCGAATGGACGGTAGAAGAAGTCGAAACCCTAGAGATTCTTTGCAGCCAAATTGTTTTAGCTTTAAATGCCTTGCACTGGCGGGAGCGCTTAGAGCAATCGCGTCAGCAAGCTGCTTTGGTAGGGCGAATTGTGCGATTGCTCAACTCTAGCCTCAATCCCAACGAAATTGTGGAGTGCATTGTGGCGGAACTTGGGCAAGGACTGAACAGCGATCGCTGTGTCTTGGTGGATCTGCGCGGTGAACCAGTGCATATTTTGGCGGCTTGGGACCACCCCGATCGCCACATCCAACCGCTTGAAAACCGTCATATTGCCCGCGATCTCTGGCGAGATACGGTGGAAATGTTTCTCCAAGGTGCGGCTTCTTACTTAGAGCTAGAGCTGAGCCAATCAGACGCAGACCCCTTATTGACTTGGCTGCAAGAAATTCAAGCCGTTGCCGCTTTGATTGTGCCGCTGTTTGTGCAAGATGAGTTTTTTGGTGCGGTGTTGTTGCTGTCTTATCAAAAAGAACGAGTCTATGAACTCGATGAACTTCAAACCATTCGGCAGGTGGCAGACCAAGCGGCAGTGGCCCTCACCAATGCCCAACACTATCAAAGTCTGTGGTTCAAACAGGAAACGCTGCGCTTGCAGAATAACTCCCTGCAACTAGAAGTTATTCATGATGAATTAACGCAGTTGTTGAATCGGCGATCACTAGAGCGAGAACTGGCCCAACTGAGTGCGCCCGCCCAATGGAACTTACAGCCACCCTTCAGCGTAATTGTGTGCGACATTGACTACTTCAAGCTCATCAATGACTCCTATGGTCACTTAGTGGGCGATGAGGTGCTCTATAGCTTGGCGCAGCGCTTACAGAAACAGTTGCGGTTTGGTACCTCGGCCTATCGCTATGGGGGCGAAGAGTTTGTCATTCTCCTCATGGATGTAACGCTAGACAAAGCCTTTGAAGTAGCAGAACGCTTGCGACTCGCGATTCGCGCTACTGCCTTTGAAACTACGATTGGCCCCTTGGAAATTACTGCCAGCTTCGGGGTGGCGCAACAAGATCCAGCCAATGATCAAGATGCCTGGGATACAGTGCAACGAGCAGACCGAGCGTTGTATGAGGCGAAACGACAAGGCCGCGATCGCGCTGTCATTCTTTAAACCCTGAGCTTGAGACTCTTTAGACATCCTTAAATCTAGATGTTAAAGTTGAGCAGTTTAAAGATAAGCGATCGCAACAGTGTCTTTGGAGGCAAATTTGAGCATGGTTCACCCTTCCTCTGTGCCAGCGACCGATTCGATTAAATTTGGTACAGACGGCTGGCGAGGCGTGATTGCAGCAGACTTTACTTTTGAGCGCTTGGCCTTGGTAGCGCCGCTGGCAGCTCAAGTTTTAGCTCAGGTGTACGGAGCGACAGGGAGCCGCACGATTATTGTGGGGCACGATCGCCGCTTCTTATCAGAAGAATTTGCCCGGACTACCGCTGAGGCCGTGCAAGCCGCAGGCTTTGATGTCTTGCTGACCAGTACCTACGCACCTACGCCTGCCTTTAGTTGGGCCGCCAAGCAACAAAATGCCCTCGGAGCCCTGGTGATTACAGCCAGCCACAATCCAGGCAGCTACTCTGGCTTAAAAGTCAAAGGCGCGTTTGGTGGTTCCGTACCTCCAGAGGTGACCAAACAAATTGAAGCCCTGTTAGAGAGTCCTGCCACCCCAACTTCCAGTTCACCAGGCACGATCCAAAGCTTTGATCCTTGGCCGAGCTACTGCGAAGCAATTCGCCAAAAAGTGGATATTGCTCTGATTCAAAACGCGATCGCCCAAGGCAAACTCACTGTTTTTGCCGATGTGATGCATGGTGCGGCAGCGGGGGGCTTAGCCCAGATTTTAGGTGTCCCCATTCACGAACTGAATAGCGATCGCGACCCTTTATTTGAAGGGGGTGCCCCGGAACCGCTGCCACGCTACCTAGACAAGCTATTTCAAGCCATCAAAACGCATCGTGCTGCCAACTCGAACTTAGCTGTAGGTTTGGTCTTCGATGGCGATAGCGATCGCGTAGCTGCGGTAGATGGCCAGGGAAATTTCCTCAGTTCGCAAGTGCTGATTCCGATTTTGATTGACCACCTCACGGCTCGTCGGGGATTCAAGGGTGAGATCGTCAAAACAGTCAGCGGTTCTGACCTGATTCCCAAAGTGGCGAAGTTCTATCATCTGCCTGTCTTTGAAACCCCAGTTGGCTACAAGTACATTGCCGATCGCATGATGGAAGCTCAGGTGCTGCTGGGGGGCGAAGAATCCGGTGGCATTGGCTACGGACACCATATCCCAGAACGCGATGCTCTGCTTTCGGCGCTGTATGTCTTGGAAGCGATCGCCCAGTCTGGGTTAGATCTGGCAGACTTTTATCGCCAGCTACAGGAAAAAACCAACTTTACCTCCGCCTACGATCGCATTGATCTGCCCCTGGCGAGTATGGCAGTGCGATCGCAGTTGCTAGAGCAGCTCCAAACCCAACCCCTGACTGAAATTGCAGGACAATCTGTAATTGATTGCAACACTGCCGACGGCTACAAATTTCGCTTAGCCGATCAGCGGTGGTTAATGATTCGCTTTAGTGGCACCGAACCTGTGCTCCGCTTGTACTGCGAAGCTGCGACCCTCGACCAAGTTCACGCAACCCTGGCCTGGGCTAAAGACTGGGCGAATTCTTTCTAAGCCAGCGATTGCACATCCGCCTCTGGCGATCCAGCCAAAGCCAATCTGCGATCGGGGGTGCTTGTCCTGTAAGGCATCTTCGAGCTGATGGCGTTAGTTGGCAGAGGCACCTCTAATCTCATCGAGCTTCGCCCGCACCAACTGGATATCTTGCCACATTTGCCACTTGGGGCTTCCCGGTTCGCGGGAGGGATTGCGTAACAGATAAGCGGGGTGCAAAATTGGCATACAGAGGCGGCCTTCCCACTCCAACCACTGGCCCCGAATCTTAGTAATTCCTCGCTTATCCCCAGTCACCCCTCGAACCGCTGTCGCTCCAGTCAGCAGAATAATTTTGGGGTCCACCATCCGGATTTGCTCTAGCAAGTAAGGCCGACAAGCGTCAGTCTCATCTGGTGTGGGAGTGCGGTTGCCAGGGGGACGACATTTGACCATATTGCAAATGTAGACATCTGCCTCTGTGGTCAAGCGGACGGATTCCAAAATCTTTTCCAGCAGTTGTCCAGCGCGCCCAACAAAGGGTAAGCCTGTTTCATCCTCGTTTTGTCCCGGTCCTTCACCAATAATCATGATCGGTGCTTGCAAGTTGCCCCGTCCTACCACTGCATGGGTACGGCTAGCCCCTAAATCGCACCGCTGACACTGGTTGCAATGCACCGCCATTTCTTCCATCGTGCTGTAAGTCCCAGCAGGAATCGGCACTTTGGCACTAGTCGGAATCAGATCTGGATCAAAGCCCGCAGGTGCAGGTGGTTCGGGCAGACCTGAAACATCAAAGAGGCTAATTTGTTCTTCGCTGGACATGGATTTTAACGACGGATGGATCGGGATTTCCCTATCCCAAAATATAAGGATGGAAAAATTTTGTCAGCAAAATCAATTTGCTAAAGATTTATAAATTCTAGAGCGAATTCTGGATGCTTGAGAGCTATCGCTGGGTGGAATGTCCAGCTTTGGCGGGATTAAATCGCCCAGGCACGCCGATTTCAATTCGTGGCAAATCAGTCATGATAGGGGCACAACACTATTGCTGAGCGCTGGAGGGATGGATGTTACCTTCGCCGCTGTTTCGCGATCGCCAAGCGGCTGGTCAAGAGCTAGCCCTAGCAGTTCTAGAGGAATTTACTCGCCTAAAAACCACTGCAACCGAATTAGGTTGGCCCACTCTAGCAGCGGCTCACCCGATTGTTTACGGTTTGCCTCGCGGTGGCTTACCCGTGGCGGCCCCGATCGCGGAGAAACTCAACTGTCCGCTGGATGTTGTGATTGCCAAGAAAATTACTCGCCCCGAAGCTCCAGAACTCGCCATTGGAGCGGTTGCTGCTACGGGAGAAGTGTTGTGGGCTCAGTCTCACCCTGGGTATTTTCATCATCCCAAAACAGACCGAGCCGCTTTGCAAGCCGCGCTAGCCAAAGCCCAACTGCAACTTACTCAATTTGCTCCGGTGCGCCCTCCGGTTCCGCTCCAAGGTGCGATCGCCATTCTAGTAGATGATGGCATTGCTACAGGGATGACCATTGCCGTTGCTGCCCAATCCCTGCGCCAGCAACAACTGGCTCAAATTTGGATTTGCGCTCCAGTTGCTCCCTTAGAACTGGTGGATTGGCTGCATCAATGGAGCGATCGCCTCATCCTTCTAGCCACCCCCGCCGACTTCTCTAGTGTTAGTCGTTTCTATCAGGACTTTCCCCAAGTCGAGCTAGACGAAGCTCTCGCTCATTTGCAAAACCAGTCTTCTAGGGAAAATCCAACCCGAATTGACACGTATTCTTCCTAACTGCGAAATTTTGATAGGAAGATAACCTAAGGCATACGCTAGCTTCCTAGCAGGCTGATCAATAGAATCAACAACACCGAAAAATGATGAGACCCCTGATTGTTGCCACTGGTAATCCTGGCAAACTGCGAGAAATGCAAGAATATCTGGCTGGTTCCAACTGGGACTTGCAACTCAAGCCAGCGGATCTGGATGTGGAAGAGACAGGGGACACATTTTTGGCTAATGCTTGCCTCAAGGCGACCCAAATTGCCCAGGCGACGGGAGAATGGGCGATCGCCGATGACTCTGGTTTAGAAGTAGAAGCGCTAGAAGGAGCCCCTGGCGTTTACTCAGCTCGCTATGGCAAGACTGACTCAGAACGAATTGAGCGCCTGTTGATCGAACTGGGCAATGACCTGAATCGCCAAGCCCAGTTTGTGTGTGTGGTGGTGGTGGCGCGGCCCGACGGCTCGATCGCGCTGCAAGCAGAAGGGGTGTGCCGAGGTGAAATTTTGCATGGGCCTCGGGGCATGAGTGGCTTTGGTTACGATCCAGTATTTTATGTGCCCGAAAAGCAACTCACCTTTGCAGAGATGACTCCAGCCATGAAGCGATCGCTGAGTCACCGAGGCAAAGCCTTTGATGCTTTGATTCCCCAACTGCGATCGCTCTAAAAAATAAGGTCCACCTCCTCAGGTGAACCTTAACTTCTGATGCCCTGTAGAAGCGGATTGCCCCCGGACTCAGATCGCTTCCAAGTTCTTTTCTCCAGTGCGAATCCGAATGATTTGCTCCACGGGAGACACAAAGATCTTGCCATCGCCGATTTCACCTGTCCGAGCGGCAGTGATGATTTTCTCAACTACCATATCGACTTGGTCGTCTTCCACGACAATTTCCACTTTGAGCTTTTGCAAAAACTCAACGGTGTACTCAGAACCGCGATAGCGTTCAGTTTGTCCTTTCTGCCGCCCGAAACCTCGAACTTCAGAAACGGTCATCCCGACGATGCCTGCATTCACCAACGCAATTTTGACTTCATCGAGCTTAAAAGGCCGAATAATTGCTTCAACTTTTTTCAAGTGCTTAACTCCTCAGACCGTTTTTCTATCAATTAACCAGCATGACACTTTCTATCACCGCTGAAACCCACAATTTTGTAGCGAAAAGTACATTTTGTTGGAAGGCGATCGCTGCTCTAAGCTGTGCCCTAGGCTGTAATTTATATTGCTTTGCCTTAAGCGTGAACCCAAATCCCTAAATCTCAGCGGAGCTTAACCATGACTCCAGATGCTGTGACGAGCAGCCGTGCCAGGGGCAGGTTGCGTAGTCAGCCTAACGACTGGGTAAAAAAGGACGCACGATCATAAACCCCGCTCCAAACGCAGAGATGACAATCAGGAAAATCACCGCTGCGAGCCAAAAGCCGCCCAGTTC
>DATNPE010000152.1:0-7802 GCA_036703355.1 Allocoleopsis sp.
TAACATCCTTTCTGGTGGAGCCTAAAAGACTTAGAACATCTGTGGCAGGTATTCTGTCCGCTAGTCGGTAAGATAGCTGCTTTACTAATGACCCCTGATTCAATATCTTCAGCGGCAATTCAGTAAATTTCCAAAAATTTAACCCAACAGGCGGAGAACTACACAGGAGCGGGCGCTGACAGGAACTTTCTGATCTCCACCAAAGAGCACTTCATCTTGAATAAAGCGAGGTTCCTTCGTATCAATCATCAAATGCCACTGTCTCTGTTGGAACATCTCAGGCAGTCCAAACTCAATCATTTCATAGTGAGCATTAAAGAACAGAATGAAACTATCATCACTAACCCGCTGCCCTTGTGGCCCAGGACTAGGAATCTGACGACCATCTAAAAAGACCCCGATCGCCTTGGCATAGCCAATTTCCCACTGCTCATCACTGGTTTCAGTACCATCAGGATTGAACCAAACAATATCACTAACTCCAGTTCCGTGAATCGCTTGCCCTTGGAACCACTTGCGCCTGCGGAAGACTGGATGCTGTCGCCGGAAGTAGATCAACTCACGGGCAAAGTCTAAAAGATTTTCATTCTTTTCTTGCAAATCCCAATGAAGCCAAGAGATTTCACTATCTTGACAATAGGCGTTATTATTGCCCTGCTGCGTTCGGCCTAGCTCATCTCCTGCTAGTAACATCGGAATCCCTTGTGAGAGCATCAACGTGACCAAGAAGTTTCGCCGTTGTTGTTCCCGCAACTGCAACACATCAGGATCATCTGTTTCTCCTTCGGCTCCACAATTCCAAGAACGATTGTGGCTCTCTCCATCTTGATTGTTCTCACCATTCGCTTCATTGTGCTTTTCGTTGTAGCTCACCAAATCATTGAGCGGGAAACCATCATGAGCAGTGATGAAGTTGATGCTGGCATTGGGGCGGCGGCCATTGAACTGAAAATAGAGGTCGGGGCTACCCGTAAAGCGGTAAGCAAACTCTCCTAGCGTACTGTCTTCGCCGCGCCAGAAGTCCCGCACCGTGTCACGATATTTGCCATTCCACTCCGACCAAAGCACCGGGAAGTTACCCACTTGGTACCCGCCATCACCAATATCCCAAGGCTCTGCAATCAACTTCACATCAGCTAAGACGGGGTCTTGGTGAATAATATCGAAGAATGCCGCGAGGCTATTCACTTCATACAGTTCTCTAGCCAAGGCAGAAGCTAAATCAAAGCGGAAGCCATCTACGTGCATCTCTAGTACCCAGTAGCGCAAGCTATCCATGATCAGCTTGAGGACTTGGGGATGGCCTACATACAGGGAGTTGCCACAACCTGTGAAGTCCATGTAGTAGCGCTTGTCATCATCTACCAAGCGGTAGTAAACGCTATTATCGATGCCACGTAAAGAAAGAGTTGGACCGAGATGATTGCCTTCCCCGGTATGGTTGTAGACCACATCCAGAATCACTTCAATCCCTGCCCGATGCAGTGCTTTCACCATCTCCTTAAACTCATTCACTTGCTGCCCCATAGTGCCACCAGCGCTGTAGCCAGCGTGAGGAGCAAAGTAGTTAACTGAGTCGTAACCCCAATAGTTCTTTAAGCCTTTATCTGCCAAGTGACCCGGATAGGTGAGAAAATGATGCACAGGCATGAGTTCAACAGCAGTAATTCCTAGTCGCTGTAGATGCTCGATCGCAGCTGGATGAGCCATGCCAGCATAGGTACCCCGCAGTTCTTCCGGGATATCTGGATGCAGTTTAGTAAAGCCCTTGACATGCGTTTCATAAATAATGGTTTCATGCCAAGGAGTCCGCAGCAAGCGATCGCCTTCCCAGTCAAAAGACTCATCAACGACCACAGCCTTGGGAATCAAGGGAGCACTGTCTAGTTCAGAAAAGGAGAGATCAGCGTCGGGGGAATCCCAGGAGTAGCCAAAGAGTTCCGGACCATTACCAATATCCCCATCGATCGCCTTGGCATAGGGATCGATCAGGAGCTTATTAGGGTTGAAGCGGTGTCCTTCGTGGGGGGAGTAGGGACCATGCACCCGAAACCCATAACGTTGACCAGGCCCAATACCAGGGATGTACCCGTGCCAAACAAAGTTGCTAACTTCTGTCAACTGTAGCCGAGTTTCCTTATCGTCGCGATCGAATAAACACAACTCAACTCCAGTAGCGTTCTCGGAGAACAAAGCAAAGTTGGTACCTTTTCCATCCCAATAGGAACCGAGAGGATAAACTTGTCCCGGCCAAAGCGCTAGATACATGACTAAAAATCTTAATGAGGGTACAAATTAGTGAAGGCGACAATAACTCAGTGACACCTAGCCAGAAGTAGATGCGAGTAGAATGGTTGGGTTTAATAAAAACAAATTAAGTCTGTCCTCAACTCAAGAAAACGACAGCTCAAACTATCAAAATTTCTAAAAGTCAATTTGATTTTTGCTACATCCGTGCTGCTCCTCTTTGCCCTAAAACAAGGTCAACAGTTTTGAAGCTATTGAAGAAAATAGCTGAGCGAATGTAGAAAAAGCATCTACCTCAAGGACAGTCTAGGTAAGGGCGATTTTTGTGATACAGACCTCTACCCTCTGTTTTTCAGAAACTTAGAGCGCGATAATTGAGCTTCTAGGTAAGGGCAGTCTTCACAGCGAAGGGTTTGGCCTGGATGGTTACAGTGACAGGGAAGGTCTGAGGAACTGATTTCTGAGCGTTGATTCAGGCAGTGAGTCGCAGTCGTTTGTAATAGCAGAATAAAATCTTGAGCAATCATAAAACCGTTTGCAACTATCGAAAAGGAATTTATTAACTTCTATTCTTTGACGATAGTTGGTTGAGCACCCAACAGCGTCTAGCTAAGGAATGACCTCACTTTTGTATAAACAGTGGCATCACTCCAGTTTGTTCATTAAACTTCATAAAAGTAGAATATAACTAGGCAGTTCGGAATTTTGGTGGAGAGCTGCACCCAGCCCATTTGAGGTAACTTCCTATGGCCGTTCGGAAGGACACAATCTTTGAACGATTTTTGTCACCTGTACTCCAGCTGTTTATCGATCGCGAGGAGCTAGAGCAGTTTTATCGCAGCATCGACTGGGAGCAAGGAGGCGATCGCTTCCGCAACCCCGCGTTGGTCTATCCCAGCTACTACAGCAGCCAAAACTTTCATGGGATCGAAAAAGGCTACTTAAATTCGCGAGCTGCTGCATCCTATGATCCGATCACGCAGTATGTTTTGCTGCCCAACGAAACACTAATACGGCAAACGGCGATCGACACAGTCCAAGGGCAACCCAAACGGATCTTGGATTTAGGCTGCGGCACTGGCTCTACCACTTTATTACTCAAGCAAAAGTTTCCGACTGCGGAAGTCATCGGCCTAGATCTCTCGCCCTACATGCTAGTCGTGGCCGACTATAAAGCTCAACAAGCAGAATTGGACATTAAATTTGTCCATGCCAATGCTGAACAGACGGGCTTCCCAGATGCCTCTTTTGATTTAGTCACAGCTTCTCTGCTCTTGCATGAAACGCCGTCTGCCATTGCCCGATCTATTTTGCACGAAGCTGCCCGACTGCTCAAGCCAGGGGGAGAAGTATTGATCCTCGATGGCAACCAGAAAACCTTACGCCAAACAGATTGGTTGACCCAGATCTTTGAGGAGCCTTACATTCAAGCTTATGCAACAGGAAATCTGGATGCTTGGATGGGAGCCGCTGGATTTGGAGCTGTACAAACTCAAGAATTTTGGTGGATTCACCAAGTCACCTGGGGCGTTAAACCGCTTCCTGGACAAGACCCTGACTCTATCAAAGCCCATCCTAGCTCTGTTAAAGGCGATGACTTTTCCCTTCCTGAAGCAGGGTTTCCCGCTCCCGCATTTGAGTAAGCAAGTATGGTTTTGAAGGCAGTTTTATTCGATTTTAATGGAGTCATTATTAATGACGAAGCCATCCATGAGCAACTGATTGAGCAACTCCTGATTGAAGAAAATCTCCGCTTGGCTGCTGGAGAGTTTAGCCGTGTGTGCTTAGGCCGCAGCGATCGCGCCTGTTTAACCGAACTCCTAGCGAGTCGAGGGCGAGTCGTGACAGAAGCATACCTGATGGACTTGATGGTCCGCAAAGCTCGCGCCTATCAACGCCAGTTAGACACCTTGGAAAAGCTACCTATTTATCCAGGCTTAGCGGATTTAATGTTTAATCTGCGGGCCGCCCAACTCAAGTTAGCTGTGGTGAGTGGAGCCTTACGCAGCGAAATTGAGTTGGTGTTACAGAAAAGCCAGTTAGCGGCTTACTTCAGCGTCATTGTGGCAGGGGACGACATCACAACCAGCAAGCCCGAACCAGATGGCTATCTGTTAGCGGTGGAACGACTGAATCAGCAACATCCAGAGCTAAATTTGCAACCGAATGAATGCCTCGCGATCGAGGATACACCAGCCGGAATCCAGGCAGCGAAGCGAGCAGGAATCCCAGTCGTAGGCGTGGCGAATACTTACCCCTTTCACATGATGCAACGCCAAGCCAACTGGGCTGTCGATTACTTGTCTGACCTAGAGCTGGAGCGAGTTCAGCAAGTCTACTCCCAAGCCAATACGCAGTCAACTGCGCCTCGCTAACTGCGAATAAACTGTCAAAAACCACGAGTGTCAGAGTCAATATTGACACGGTCTTGATGCTAATGGCTATACGGTCAGCCTTAAACTGAGAGTTGGTTCCGAGTCTCACGGCACAAACCTGACATCGCTGCTTCAAAGGGGCTAAGACGTACCACAAACAGCCCCTAGAGCCTGTTTCTGTTTCTTGCTATAATGGCGAGATGTTTCTGGGGAATTAGCGCAGTTGGTAGCGCGCGGCGATCGCACCGCCGAGGCCAGGGGTTCGAATCCCCTATTCTCCATCTGTGTTGTTCTCAAACTCCCAGTAGGTTTGTACCCAAGCAATCTTTAATAAAAAAAACCTCCTGACCGACGCAATGCCGATCAGGAAGTGACTAGATTATGCTTCTCAGAAATCAATCAGGAGCAAATTAGCGTTATGCAGCTGCTTGACGCTCTTTGGCTTCCTTAATCACTTCTTCAGCGATGTTGTTGGGACAAGGCGCATAGTGAGAGAAGGACATGGAGAACTGGCCGCGACCAGAGGTCATGGTTCGCAGGTCACCGATGTAGCCAAACATCTCACTCAGAGGCACATCAGCCTTGATCCGGGCACCAGTCGGGCCTGTCTCTTGAGACTTCATCATGCCCCGACGACGGTTGAGGTCACCGATGACATCACCCATGTAGTTTTCGGGAGTGAACACGTCCACGTTCATGATGGGTTCGAGCAACTGAGGGCCAGCCTTGGGCATGGATTGACGATATGCTGCTTTGGCTGCGATTTCAAAGGCCATTGCAGAAGAGTCAACCGGGTGGAAACCACCATCCATCAGCGTGAACTTCAAGTCCATGCAAGGGAAGCCAGCTAAGACACCTTTGCCAATGCTGCTCTCGAAACCTTTTTGCACCGCAGGCCAGAATTCTCTGGGGACGCTACCGCCTGTGACCTTGGACTCGAAGACAAAGCCAGTGCCTGCTTCACCGGGTTCGATGACATAGCCGATCTTGGCAAATTGACCAGAACCACCCGACTGCTTCTTGTGGGTATAGTCATCTTCGAGGCGCTTGGTGATGGACTCGCGATAAGCCACTTGAGGCTTACCGACTTCGACTTCCACACCATACGTACGCTTGAGGATGTCCACTTTGATGTCGAGGTGCAGTTCACCCATCCCTTTGAGAATGGTTTCGCCGCTTTCTTCGTCGGTCATCATGTGGAAGGAGGGGTCTTCCTGCACCATCTTGGTCAGGGCTGCCACCATCTTCTCTTCACCACCCTTGGCTTTGGGCTTCACCGCGATCGAGATCACGGGGTCGGGGAAGACCATCGGTTCTAGGGTGGCGGGGTTCTTGGGATCGCAGAGGGTGTGTCCCGTTTGGACGTTCTTCATCCCCACGATCGCCACAATGTCACCTGCTTGAGCCGATTCGATCTCTTCGCGAGAGTTGGCGTGCATTTCCACCAGACGGCTGACCCGCTCAGTCTTGCCAGTGGCAGTGTTGAGGACAGTATCACCCTTAGACAACTTACCAGAGTAGATGCGGGTAAAGGTCAACGCGCCAAAGCGATCGTCCATGATCTTGAAGGCCAATGCGCGCAAAGGCTTTTCAGGATCAACATAAGCGAAGGAACCCAGTTCGTTCCCTTCGAGGTCCATTTCTGGCTGGGGATGAACTTCCGTGGGGTTGGGCAGGTAGTCCACGACCGCATCCAAGACCAACTGCACCCCTTTGTTCTTGAACGAAGAACCGCAGTAGGTGGGGAAGAAGGCCATATCAATGGTGCCTTTGCGGATACAGCGCTTGATTTCGTCGATGGTGAGTTCTTCCCCTTCCAGGTACTTTTCCATCAACTCGTCGTCTTGCTCTACCGCAGTTTCAATCAACTGCTCGCGATAGCTTTCGACTTGATCCACCATGTCAGCCGGAACATCTTTGATCTCGTAGCTCATGGGATCGCCAGAGTTATCCCAGATCCAAGCCTTACGGCTCAGCAGATCAACCACGCCGCTAAACTGATCTTCGATCCCGATGGGCAACACCATGACCAAGGGCTTCGCGCCCAGCACTTGTTCAACTTGCTTGACGACGCGGTAGAAGTCAGCTCCGGTACGGTCGAGCTTGTTGATGTAGATGACACGAGAAACTTTGGATTCATTGGCGTAGCGCCAGTTGGTTTCAGACTGAGGTTCTACCCCACCGGAACCGCAGAATACCCCGATGCCACCGTCCAAAACTTTCAGAGAACGGTAAACTTCGATGGTGAAGTCCACGTGACCGGGAGTGTCAATAATATTCAACTGGTGGTCGTTCCAGAAGCAGCTTGTCGCAGCGGATTGAATTGTAATCCCACGCTCTTGCTCCTGTTCCATGAAGTCGGTAGTTGCCGCACCTTCATGAACCTCACCAATTTTGTGGATTTTACCCGTCAGTTTCAGAATTCTTTCAGTTGTTGTCGTTTTACCCGCATCTACGTGAGCGAAGATACCGATATTGCGATAACGAGTCAGGTCTTTCATGGTTGTTCTCTAGAATGGAATGCGACAAACTGTTGGCGACCACCTACAGGCGTTACTCAGAGGGAATCGATGTTGCTGTCGGAGCCAGTGCGGGCTGGATTTCGATCGCTGGAAATCTTAGGAAACCCTTTTCCACGCTTTCGGCAACGTTGCTAATTGTAAAGTGTTGTGATGTCGAACCGACAGCAAAAATTTGCAAAAATTTAAGACTCACGCAACTTCTTAACCAGCGCGAAGTTGTTTGCGATCGCGATCGCCCCTTGCAGTGCTTTGTTTGCTGCGCTTGGGGGTGGCTGGAGTCTCTGGCTTTGCTGGCTGGTTGCGGCCCTGACTAGCGCGCTTGCGGTTCGCTGGCTCCCCTTTAGCCTGATCTGAAGCAGTGGGCTCATACCCAGGCACAGCATCTTTGGGAAAGGTGCGATTGAGCAAGCGTTCGATACTCTTGAGGTAAGGGTATTCATCTTTGCAGACCAGAGAAACGGCTCGTCCAGTATTGCCTGCCCGCCCAGTGCGACCAATGCGATGCACGTAGTCTTCTGGAACGTTGGGTAGCTCATAGTTGACTACATAAGGCAGTTGGTCAATATCGAGGCCGCGAGAAGCGACATCGGTCGCCACCAAAACTCGAACCTTACCCTGCTTAAAATCATTCAGGGCACGAGTGCGGGCCGCTTGGGTT
>DATNPE010000153.1:0-6894 GCA_036703355.1 Allocoleopsis sp.
TTCTGCCCCCACAAACTCAGCAAATCACGATTGAGCTGGCTCCGCGTCATTTCATCCAGTGCCCCAAACGGCTCATCCATCAGCAAAATATCTGGCTGCGTCACCAGCGCCCGTGCGATCGAAACCCGCATCTTCATCCCCCCCGACAGTTCACGGGGATAGGCTTGCTCAAACCCTTCCAGCCCCACCAGCGCGATCGCCTCCGCTACCGCCCCCCTGGCTGCTAACCTCGACATTCCTGCTAGTTTCAACGGCAACCAGACATTCTCCAACACCGTCGCCCAAGGCATCAACGCCGCTTCTTGAAACACAAAAGCTAACTTCGGTGCCACTTTGACAGCCGATGAACGCTTCCAGAACTTCCCCGCCGCCTTAGCCTCCGCCTGCACCGAACCCCAAGCAATCTCCCCAGAACTCGCCTCCCCCAAACCCGCCATAATCCGCAAAGCCGTACTTTTGCCACATCCCGACGGCCCCACCAAACTAATGAACTCAGACTCCGCAATCTTTAAGTTCATATCCTGTAAGGCGATCGTGCCGTTAGAGTAAACCTTGCTGACTTGATGCAGCGCGATCGCCCAAGATTTCTGCGGCGAAGAGAATTCAGGCGAGTCTGGCTGATAGCAGGATTCAGGGCAGTCCTGCGCCGAGGAAGTATCCATTCCCAGAAAGCTCCTGGTGATATAACGATAGTCTTAAAGATATCTTGGCAAATAGAGGTAGAAGATTTCTAAGCTTGATAAGCCTGGACTCCCTTATTCACAAACTGAAGTGTGTAGGCTTTCTTATAGTTCGTGTTGGGTTGAAACACTTCTGCCGCCGTCATACTGTCAAAAAATGCTTTCCAGCGATCGTCGGTCATCGCCCCAATTCCGAGCTTCTCTGCATCGCCAGACACCACAATGCCATACTGTTTCAGCTTCTCCAGACTGTAGGCCAGTTGAGCATCCGTCATTTCGGGATTCGCTTTTTTAATCAGCTCATTTCCAGGCGTGGGATTTTGCAGATAGCTGTACCAGCCCTTAATCGAAGCATCTACAAATCGCTGCACTAAATCTGGTTGCTTTGCCACCAACTCTTTGCGGGTTTCGATCGTGGTGGAATAGGGTCTGTAGCCATAATCTGCCAACAAAATCACCACTGGCTCAAAGCCGCCTTGCTGCCTAATTTTGAAGGGTTCTGAACTCAAGTATCCTTGTTGCACCGAGGTTTTGTCTAATAAGAACGGTCCCACGTTGTAGTTGTAAGGCCGCTTTTGGTCATCGGTAAAGCCATACTTCGACTTCAAAAACGGCCAAAAAGTGGTGTTGGCTCCCGCAGAAATTAAAATCGGCACGCCTTTGAGTTTTTCTAGAGAATCACGGCCTAAACCAGGATGGGCAATCAGCACTTGGGGATCTTTTTGGAACAGAGCGGCCACCGTCACCTTGGGAATGCCTTCCTCGATCGCCTTAATGGCATCCGCTCCAGAACCCATAAAGAAGTCAACCGCTCCCCCCATCAGCAGTTGAGTCCCGTTCACCTGAGGTCCTCCCATTTGAATCGTTACCTCCAAGCCGTGAGCTTCATAGATGCCAGTAGCAACGGCTTGATAAAACCCGCCATGCTCGGCTTGAGCAAACCAGTTGGTCCCAAAATTGACCTGATCCAGTTGGCTATTTCCCGTGGCTGTCCCTGAACCACTGGATGGTTGACGAATGGTGGCACAAGCCGCTACCACACAACTGCTGAGTGTCAGCGTGCCATAGCGAATAAATTTGCGGCGGTTCAGTTGCTCCACATGATCACCCCAAAGCGTCTGCCTATTAGTTTAGGCAAGAGTCAGGCCCTGACCCTAACCCCTCAAAAAGCCCCATCGCCCATTTAGGCCAAATATTCAGGCCAAATGCTGATAACTTTGCCCAGCTTGCCAAAAAATGTACAGCGACAGAATTCCGAGAAAGCTCCGAAAAATCAGGCTGACGATCGCATCTGGCAGTTTTGGCAGAAACCGAGTACTGATTTGGGCTCCCAGCAATCCACCCATGCCTAAGAGCAAGCCTTCTGTGGGCAAGACATTACCTTCTAGCGTATGCCCAACACAAGCCGAAACTGCGGTAATCACAATCACGCCCAAGCTGGTTTGAATCGCGGTTTTAATGGTTTCTCCCAAGAGCAAGATTTGCAGCGGCACCATAATCACGCCACCGCCGACCCCAAACAAGCCAGCCAAAATCCCAGCAGCACCTCCTGTGCCTAAACGGGCCACTAACGGATTGGTGCGAGCCTCTGTCCCGCTAGCTCCTTCGGCAACCAGACGCTTCCGCAAGTCAACCAAATAAATATTGAGCCACAACAAGAGTCCAAAGGCCGCTAGCAAGACGTAGGGAGGAATCCGACTCGCCAAGTACACGCCAATCTGAGCCGTTGCCAAAGCTGGAAAACCCAGATAAAGCACCTGCTTGGGATTAAAGTAACCCATGCGCCAGTTCTGCACCGTGCCAGAAATAGACGTAATCAAGATGGCTAAGCTACTCGTCGCCACAGCTTGCACGGGGCTATAGGCCAGCGCCACCAAGAGCGGCACCAAAACTGTACCTCCGCCAATCCCTAAAAGCCCCGCGAGAATCCCGGAAACCAAGCCACCGCTAGCAAGAATCAACCAATTTGCTGGCATTACAGCGTTTACTCAACTTAAAGCTGATCATAAAACTGATTAGCGCTGATCTACTCTCAGGAAATGCTGTGGTGCGATCGCCTGTACCCAATCTAGTCAATCAATACCCGATCTCTGCCATGAGATAGATGCCAAAAATTAAATATTTCCTAATCTCTATTTATTTTTATTTTAATAAAAACTAAAGATTCAACAGAACACCTTTTGATTTTCTTATTTTATAGTTTCAAGGCAGTTTGCTTGTAGAAAGTATCAGTCAAACCATTTCCAGTCAGGACTTCTGGCTCAAGTTTCTGACAGTGGCTAATTATGTTTTTATATCTTTGATGTTAACTTAGTTGAACTTACTTTGAATTTATTTTCATATATTTATATTTGCCTTCGATTACTTCTGAAATCGCGATATCACTAGAATGTATCATTCATCATTGTAATAAGCTGATATTTCTTAAGTTCAAATTTTATGAAACTACTCAACCTTTTATGAAACCTCCACGAGTTCTTCGTAAATTGACAACTTTTTTTCAGAAATTGCGGCGATCGCGCTTCCTGGTTTTGTGGATCGCTGGCTTAGTGCTGACCTTGTTGGTGGTAGTTCCTGCCTTCTCCCAGCAGACAGTCACCCTAAACTTTCTGATTGGAGCCCCAGAGCGACCCACCTGGGAACCTGTGATTCGAGACTTTGAGGCCACCCACCCTGGAATTCGACTCAACTTTGTTGAAGGCCCCAACGCTACCAATGCGGTTGAAGATCTCTACACTTCCTCCTTTTTGTTAGGCAGCTCTCCCTACGACTTGGTCTACATGGACATTGTCTGGGTGCCTAAATTCGCCGCTGCGGGTTGGCTCACTGACCTCTCCGATAAAGTGTCTGATGCGGACCTGACCGACTTCTTAGAAGGAGATGTAGCGGGAGGACGCTATCAAGGCGGGCTGTACCGGATGCCTGTGCGATCGGATGCGGGAATGCTCTACTACCGCAAAGATTTGCTCGACCAAGCAGGTCTTAAGCCTCCCGAAACTTTCGCGGAATTGCTGCAAATCTCCCAAACCATCCAAAAAAGCGACGTGGTGCCTTGGGGCTATCTCTGGCAAGGCCGCCAGTACGAGGGAGCTGCTGCCATGTTTGTGGAAGTGCTGGCAGGGTCCGGGGGCTTCTGGATTGATCCCCAAACCAAGGCCGTGGGGTTAGATCGCCCAGAGTCGGTTCAAGCGGTGAAGTTCTTGCTCGAAACAATTCAAACAGGGGTATCACCGCGAGGGGTCGTCACTTACCAGGAAGAAGAAGCCCGACGCTTATTCCAAAGTGGAGCGGCGGTTTTCTTACGGAACTGGCCCTACGCTTGGCCCCTAGCCAATGCCGAGGATTCGCCAGTTAAAGGCAAGATTGCGATTAAGCCGATGGTGCACGCTCCAGGCCAGGAAAGTGCTGCTTGCCAAGGCGGTTGGGGCTGGGGCATTGCCAAGACAACTAGACACCCCAAAGAAGCTTGGGAAGCGGTGCAATATCTCACGAGTATAGAGACGCAGCGCAAAGTGACGCTGAGTACAGGCTACTTACCTGCTCGGCGATCGCTCTACAACGACCCCGAAATCGTCCGTACCTACGACTTTTTCCCCGCCATGCTGAATGTCCTGGAAAATGCAGCTTTGCGACCGCCGATCGCTCAATATGCTCAAGCCTCTGATATTTTGCAGCGTTATTTAAGCGCCGCCCTGACCCGACAAATGACTCCGGAGCGAGCCATGACTGCCGCTGCAAATGAAACCCGCCGACTGCTAGGAACCGCTTGAGCCGTAGGAGCAGAACCTTCAATGACTACAGATGCAATTCGTCAAAGAGAGCAGAGAACAGGCTGGATTCTCGTCACACCCGCCCTGCTGTTGCTGCTACTCGTATTTGCTTACCCCATCGGTCGGGCCTTCTGGGAAAGCTTTTTTACCAAAAACCTGGGTAGTGAACTGCAACCTGTGTTTTCTGGTGTGGAAAACTATACCCGGATGGCGTTTGATGGCCGCTTCTGGGGCAGCCTCCGCAACACCACCATCTTTACAGTTGCCTCGGTGGTGCTGGAACTGTTGATCGGCATGGGGATTGCCTTGGTGTTAAATCAAGCCTTCCGAGGTCGAGGAGCCATCCGCACGATCGCGATTCTGCCCTGGGCCTTACCCACCGCCTTGATCGCCCTCGCCTGGACTTGGATCTTCAACGACCAATACGGCGTGGTAAATGACATCTTGCGACGGCTGGGGTTGATTGAAACCGGGATCAACTGGTTAGGCGAACCCACCCTGGCGATGATTGCCGTCATTATTGCCGATGTCTGGAAAACCACCCCCTTCATCAGCATTCTTTTACTGGCTGGGTTGCAATCGATTTCTAATGATCTGTATGAAGCCCATGCCCTGGATGGCGCTACCGCTTGGCAAAGTTTTCGCCAAATCACGCTGCCCCTGTTGATGCCCCAAATTCTAATTGCGGGGCTGTTTCGCTTTGCCCAAGCCTTTGGCATCTTCGACCTGATCGCGGTGATGACCGGAGGTGGCCCTGGCGGCGCGACAGAAACCGTTTCGCTCTATGTCTACTCCACAGTGATGCGCTATTTAGACTTCGGCTACGGAGCCGCCTTGGTCGTCGTCACCTTCTTACTGTTGGTGTTGGCTGTGGCGATCGCCAACTTCCTCCTCAGCAAACTTAGAGCCAGAGCGGCAGGAGTGGAATCTCGATGACAACGATTGACCGCCCCCTGGACGCTCAGGCCGATGAAATTGCCGTTGCCAAGCAACCCCCAAAACCCGGTTTTTCCTGGCAACGCTTAGGAGTTCCGATCGCCGCCTTCCTAATTGCGGTGTTCTGCTTGGCTCCGATTCTGTGGCAGTTGCTCACCTCTATCAAAGTCAATGCCGATATTTCCGCCGTACCCACGGTTTATTTCCCCACCCGCTTCACGCTGAACCACTACACAGAGCTGTTTACGCGCCGTCCTTTCCTGCAATACGTCCTGAACAGCTTCCTCGTCTCCATCCTCTCCACGCTCTTAGCACTAGGTTTGGGTGCCCCTGCTGCCTATGCCTTAGCCAGAATGCGGATTCCGGGGGAGAAGGCTGTACTCGCCGGAGTTCTGATTGTGACGCTGTTTCCCTACATCTTGTTGTTTTTGGGGCTGCTAGAAGTGGTGCGGGCACTGGGTTTAGGCAACAACTACCTGGCTTTGATCATTCCCTACACCGCCATTAACCTGCCTTTGACCATTCTGGTAATGCGGAGCTTTTTCCAACAGCTACCCCGTGACCTGGAGGATGCCGCCAAAGTCGATGGCTTCAACACCTGGCAAATGCTAACCCAGATCGTTCTGCCCATGACCTTGCCTGCCCTCGTCACCACTGGCATCCTCACCTTCATCTCCGCCTGGAACGAATTTATCTTTGCCCTCACCTTCATCACCCGTGAGGACATGAAAACCATTCCGGTTGCTGCCGCCCAACTCGGTGGTGCCTCCATCTTTGAAATCCCCTACGGCCCGATCGCCGCTGCCACCGTCCTCGGCACCTTACCCCTGGTCATCCTCGTGCTACTGTTCCAACGCAAAATCGTCCAAGGACTCACGGCAGGAGCGGTGAAAGGATAAATCTAAAATTCAAAATCCAAAATCATTATGGCTACTCTCGAATTAGAAAATTTAAATAAGACCTACACTGCCAAAGTTGTTCCGGTTAAGGATGTCAGCTTGAGTGTAGAGGAAGGTGAATTTCTCACCTTGTTGGGGCCGTCGGGTTGTGGCAAGTCTACGATTCTGCGCTTGATTGCGGGTTTAGAGGCACCGACGCGAGGCTGCATCAAAATTGGCGGGCGAGATGTGAGTCGGGTGAGTCCGGGCGATCGCAATATCGCGATGGTGTTCCAGAGCTATGCCCTTTACCCGCACCTGACGGTCTATGACAACATTGCCTCCGGGCTGAAATTGCGTAGCAAGCTCTCTGGTGAAGAAATTCGCCAACGCATCAGTGAGGTGTCCCATGTGTTGGGCTTGGATGAGCTGATGAGCCGCAAGCCTGGGCAGCTCTCTGGTGGTCAGCGGCAACGGGTCGCCGTGGCACGAGCCTTGGTGCGCCGACCGGATGTCTTCTTGCTGGACGAGCCGTTGAGTAACTTGGATGCTTTGCTGCGGGAGCATGTGAGAGCTGAACTGAAGCAACTGTTTGAATCCCAAAACACGCCAGTCGTCTACGTGACTCAC
>DATNPE010000154.1:0-2922 GCA_036703355.1 Allocoleopsis sp.
TAAAAAATATGCTCAACACTATCCACTTCACTCACCGAAGCCCAAATGCTATTGGCGGGGTCATTATCTTCAGCCCGCATGAGATAAATATCTAGATTATTCAGGCCGCGATCGCGAAAGCTCTCGTTGATATCATACTCACCATTGCGGTTTTGGTCTTGCAACTCCACATACCGATCCCAAGCCAGAGTTACTGACACAAAACTGCCTTGCTGCAAAGGCTGCTCTAGCACATAGTCTTGGAAAGCAAAGCTATTGGCATCTGTCGCGATCACTGCTCTGAAATCCCAACCAATCGGCGGCACTGGAGCTGATGGACTCCATTGCCCTGGTTGGAACTGTTGGTAAGCTCGAAAGGTGTTGAGTTGCCCCGTTCCCATTTGGCGGTTGAGGGGAATCGTGCGATCGCGGTAGGCATCAGAGGCAAGCCAATCCTGCTGGTTTTGGTCAAAAATGGTGCGGCTCATTCCCAAAGACCAGCCATCTCCTCGGTCTTTGACCTTATCCGCTGAGTTCAGCAATACCGCTTTCATCACTTCATGCCGTCTGGCATCTAGCCCCCACTGCTTGCTGTTACGCCGCCTAGCCCCATCGGCAAACTCCTGTAGCAAAGCAATAGTGCCTGTGACATGGGGAGCTGCAAAACTCGTACCTGTGACTCTAGCCGTTTTGCCATCCGGATTCAGCGCCACAATGTTACTGCCGGGAGCCACTAACCCAATGGCTCGGCGAGGACCCACGTTACTTTCCAAACCCAGCGATCGCTCTCCCGTCGGAGAAACCAGTTCATCGCCTAAATTAGCCGCATCTACCTGAGCGAATGGCCCATTACTGCCGAAACGGCGGGTAAAAGCAACATTCACCCCATTAAAGTTATCGGTCGGAATGGAAATTCCTCCCCTGCCCTGATTACCTGCGACCACATACAAGACATCATGAACGCGAGTAGACCAATCCAAGCAGAGGGTCAAAAGCGCATTACCATCGAGCCTCGCTCTAGGTCTCGGATCTTGCAGGAGCGATTCGCCAAAACTGAAGTTGATGGCTCGGATATCCCCCCCATTTTGCTGAGCAATATGCTGCGCCGACAGACACTCTTCCGGTTGGCCATTGCGGTTCAGCAATCCCACCGCAGAGGAATACAGCCGTGCTTTAGGTGCCACACCCCGCATTGCGGGATCAGCGCTGACCATAATGCTGGCAACGTTTTGGGCATGACTGTCCACATGGCTGTTGCTTTTGGCGGGGCCATCACGAAAAAACACCCGCAAGAGTGCGATCGCCCAACTTTGCGAGACGGCTTTATCCACACCAAATTTACCAGGACGACCAATTTCAACTTGGCCGATCGCAATTTTGTTGCCAGTCAGGTTGTAGGGGGGCACTTGCAAACGATAAGCATCAATGCCTGCTTCACCCAGCGAGTTGGTGGGACTCTGCAAGGAGGCAGGCAGAATAGTCATACTGAGTCCCCCCCAGAGCCCTGCTAAGCTGTTCAACATCCAGGGCTGAGCCACAACCTCTCCTCCACGAAATCTTTACAAACTAAGGGGGATGTAGGAATCAAGCGACAACCATCTGATTACATATTTTTTTAAACATTTTGTTAAACTGGATACGACAGAGGACACGGGAGAAATCGTTCGCCATGACGCAGCCGCAATCCGAGAAACAGATAGTTATCGCTCCATCCATCCTATCAGCCGACTTTAGCCGTTTGGGAGACGAAATTCGTGCAGTCGATGCGGCAGGCGCAGACTGGATTCACGTAGATGTAATGGACGGACGCTTTGTTCCTAACATCACGATTGGTCCACTGATTGTGGAAGCGATTCGCCCCGTTACCCAAAAGCCCCTAGATGTCCACCTGATGATTGTGGAACCAGAAAAATACGTCGAAGATTTTGCTAAAGCTGGAGCTGACATCATCTCGGTTCACTGCGAGCATAATGCGTCGCCTCACTTGCACCGTACCCTCTGTCAAATTAGAGAACTGGGCAAAAAAGCGGGCGTAGTTCTCAATCCTTCCACTCCCCTAGAATTGATCGACTACGTTCTAGAAGTGTGCGACCTCATTTTGATCATGAGCGTCAACCCTGGTTTCGGCGGTCAAAGCTTTATTCCTGCTGTCCTGCCCAAGATTCGCAAGTTACGTCAAATCTGCGACGAGCGCGGTCTCGATCCTTGGATTGAAGTCGATGGTGGCCTCAAAGCCAACAACACCTGGCAAGTGCTAGAAGCAGGCGCTAACGCGATCGTAGCTGGTTCTGCCGTCTTCAATGCCCCCGATTATGCAGCCGCCATTACGGGTATCCGCAACAGCAAGCGTCCTGAGCTAGCCACTGTCTAAATCTTGCGGCCAGTTATGGCTTGTAAGGTCAACAATCAATAACTCAAATTTTTGCTGAGATAACTGAATGGCAAGCTACTGGTTTCTGGTAGCTTGCTTTTTTATGGGCAGTAGAATAAGCAGAACTTGAGTAACAGGAATAGTTAGGGTATGTCTAGTGAGCCAACCAAAAAAGCAGTAGCGATCGCAGGCAAAGAACCTTGGTTGGCTGTCGCCCTATCTAGGTTGGTTCCTGGTACGGGTCAAATCTATGCAGGAAAAACTCGACGGGGAGTTTTCATCATTGGCGTAGAAACTTTATTACTAGTCGTAGGCGGCTGGCTTTTAATTGCACCAACAGGTAACGTCCGGATTGGCCTGGTCTTGTTGTTACTGGCTGGATTGATACCCATCTGGAATTTATTTGATGCTTACATCTGTACTAAAAGAGCTAACTCCATTGAGTTTGAGCAGTCACGCAAGCAAGCGAAAGATCCCTGGTTAGCAGTATTTCTCTCACAAATCCTGCCGGGTCTCGGCCATGCTTATCTCAATAAGTGGGGCTGGGCAGTTCTTTGGTTGATTGGTTTCAT
>DATNPE010000155.1:0-2458 GCA_036703355.1 Allocoleopsis sp.
AGCAACTTTTCGCACTATTACCTGATGGCCTTTGTGTAGAATCTGAATCTTGTCTTCAAAAGCTGATAAGAAAGCATCTACTCCAACTTTAGTGCTCCAACTGGGGTAAGCAGCTAAACCCTGAAAGGTATTTGTTTGAGGGTTGTAGTAAGCACTGCGAATAAAGATGTAATCATAATCATCAAAAATGATGAAGCCACCTAGCTTGATCAAACGCCAAGAAATCACCGCATCTTCTAAAACATCACTGGCAACATGAGAGCCATCAATATAGATCAAGTCGTAAGTGTCTAGAGGTAGCGATCGCAGAACTTCCTGGGATTTACCTGCTAATTTAGTAACTTTGTTTGCAGCGCCAGTCTTGGTGATATTGGCATCAAACAACTGACTGTAGGGCGGCTGAAAGGTATCGAGGCAGGTCAGGTGGGCAGCACTGTCAGTCAGAATATTGTCAAGCAACCAGCAAGCAGAATGCCCCTCAAAACTACCGATTTCAACTGCTTGTAACCCTGGCCTGTGTGCTAGTGATTGCAAGTACTGCTGCCAGATTGGGATGCTGTCAGTAAAAAAGTCCGAGTTAAACTGGTAACCCTTGGCATCAATTTCCGCCCAGTGGGTTTTTACTACAGTTAATTTAGTGGAAACTTGCGTCAAATCTGGTTTTAGGGCGATCGCCGCTTGATAGTGTTCAATAGCCGCTTCATACTGACACTGCCTCAGAAAGATATTGCCTAACTCTACGTGGGCTAGGGCATAGGTCGGTGATATTGCCAGGGTTTGTTGTAAATAAGCGATCGCATCTTCTGTTTGTCCCTGTGCTACCCAAGCTAAGCCGAGTTTGTAATAGGCTTCAGCGAACCGCATTTCTACGGCTGCTAGTCGCTGCTCATACGCCGCTAGCAAACCCGGTTGAGTCGTTTTGATTGCTAAATAAGCTTCAAATAACCTGGAAGCATTGGAGTCTAAAGGATTAATGCTTTCCAAAGTCCCTAACAAGGTTTCTAGGTTGAGAGAGGGCATCGCTCCAGACTGAAGCAACGTGGCAGCCTCAACCAAGGCTTGCTTGCCTTCTGCCCAAAAACTCCCTAGCTTGGCAGGCAAGAGCGCGATTGCCAGCAAATTATTAGCATCCTGCGGGGCTAACTCATAAATTTGTTGCCGAATTCGCCAAACTTGAGGCCAATGTTCTTGGGCTTCTTGCCTGAGGACTTCACTATTTAAGATGCCTAAAAGCTCTAAAGTGCTGGCTTCCGCTTGCTCAGGTGGAGTTTCTGCGATCGCAGATAACCAAGTTGCTTGTGCTTCAGCCTCTCTATCTTGCAAGAGCAATGCTAGTCCAAGATACCAATAAGCCGAAGTATGGGTGGCATCCGACGCGATCGCTTGTTCACAAAGAGTGATTACCTCGTCATAATTCTGTTGTGCCAGGTAGAGATCAGCCTGCTGAAGGAATGGCGACATTGGAGTTGTTTCATCAAAGCCGCCTCCAGTATGCCCAGATTAGAGACAGCTGGTGACAAATTTGGCTAAGCGCTCCATCCCTTTTTCGATCGTGGTCATGTCGGTGGCGTAGGAGAGGCGGATGTGGTCGTCTGCACCGAAGGCGACACCAGGGATTACAGCGACCTGTTGAGTTTCGAGCAATTTATCGCAGAACTCTAAGGACTTGAGGCCCGTCTTGCTGATATTGGGGAAGAGGTAGAAGGCCCCATCGGGGGGAGGGCAGCTCAGACCAGGGATGGCGTTGAGGTGGTCTAGCATCACTTGGCGGCGTTGGGCAAAGGCTTGCCGCATTTCTTCAACACAGTCTTGAGAGCCTTGATAAGCGGCGATCGCCCCATATTGTGCAAAGGTGCAGACGTTAGAAGTGCTGTGGCTTTGCAGTGTGTTGACTGCTTTGATTAAATCCGTCGGGCCTGCCAAGTAGCCGATCCGCCACCCTGTCATGGAGTAGGCTTTGGCAAAACCGTTACTAACAATTGTCCGCTCAAAAACCTCTGGACTCACCGCCCCAATACTGAGATGCTCAGCATCGCCGTAGATCATCCGTTCATAAATTTCGTCCGAAACTACTAGGATGTCTTGCTCGACGATGACCTGGGCGATCGCGCGGATTTCGTCGGGGGTGTAAACGACTCCAGTGGGGTTGGAGGGCGAGTTGAGAATAAACAGTCGGGTTCTGGGCGTGATTGCTTGGCACAGTTGGTCGGGGGTGACTTTGTAGTTACTGGCAGCGTCGGTTTCAAGAATCACGGGCACTCCTGCGGCTAGCTTCACCATTTCTGGGTAGCTGAGCCAGTAGGGGGCAGGAATAATCACCTCATCGCCGGGGTCAAGCAGAGCCACCATGAGATTGAACAGCGAGTGCTTACCGCCATTGGTAACGACAATCTGTTCGGCTCGGTAGGATAGGTGATTCTCAGTTTGTAGCTTTTGGGCGATCGCCTCTCGGAGTTTC
>DATNPE010000156.1:0-8149 GCA_036703355.1 Allocoleopsis sp.
AAGTTGAGCGCAGCGACTGCGTCCTCAAAGGTGTGGCCGTGGAGCAAGCGATCGCCAATGGCTAAGACCTCCGCCCAAGTTAAGTTGCTCTCCACAAAGGCTTTTGCCAGCGTGATCAGCAAGTTCTGGTACTGATTCCCTTCTGCCTGGGTCATCATGGTGTGGGGAATCTCGAGCGCTTCATCGAGGCAGTGGTACCAAGTTTGCGGTTGATACTGGAGGGCTGCCTTAAACAAAGCTTGGTGGTCGTGAGGGTTGGTGGCGCGATCGCTAGCACTGGAAATCAAAAACATCGGTGCAGCTCGGCGATGGGTGGCTCGGTCGATCAATTCCTGGCCCAGGTCCAAGAACAGGCGCAGAGCAGGCATCCGGAAGCCGTCATACCCATGATGCCCAGGATCATCCTTGTTCAACCACTCGAAGTAAACGGGTAGCGTTTCCACCAAGAAATCGACCAGGCGGTTGTTGCCACTCAGGTAAGGCGCAAACAGTAAGGTACGAACAATTTCCAGCGGTCGCTCTGCCGCCAACCAAGCGGCTAACGTGCCACCACTGGACAATCCCCCCACAACGACTTGCTTACCGAGAGCTTGGGCTTGCTGTAACCAAGCCAGGGCAAATTCTTGATAGGTGAAGATATCCTTAGGCAGCGGTGGCGGGTGGTCGCGATTCCAGTTACCCGCGATGCCATGCCCCGGTTGCAGCGGCACCAAGACGTTGTAGCCCGCTTGGTAAAAGGCTTCTCCCATCGGCTCAAATTGGTAAGGCCCAGCAGTGAAGCCGTGGAAGAACAAACAAACTTTCTCCGTCGGTCGAGGGTGAAACCAAAACCGCGATCGACAAGCGGGATCGACCACGGGTAAAGCGTCTTCCCGTGCCTTGGCGCGCTGAGCGATCGCCCTGATTTGCTCCGAATAAGTGATCATCGGCTGCTTACTGTTGCTGTTTATTTTCTAAACTCGAAGCCACGAGCATGGAGCCAATGCCAGCATCGGTAAAGATTTCCAGCAGCAGGGCATGGGGAATGCGGCCATCGATGATGTGGGTGGCTTTCACCCCTTGGGCCAGCGATCGCACACAGCAATTGACTTTGGGAATCATGCCACCTCCGACGACTCCGGTTGCAATTAGCTCCCGCGCTTCTTGAATGTCTAACTTAGCAATCAAGGTGGAAGGGTCGTGGTAATCGCGTAAAATTCCGGCGGTATCCGTTAGCAGAATCAGTTTCTCCGCTCCTAGCGCGGCTGCTAGTTCTCCTGCCACGGTGTCGGCGTTGATGTTGTAGGCTTGCCCGTTGTCATCAGCGGCCACGCTAGAAATGACAGGAATATGCCCTGCCTTCACCAGAGACTCCAAGAGGCGAATATTGATACTGTTGACTTCCCCGACAAAGCCAATGCCTTCCTGACCTTCGGGGCGAGCCTTGACCAAATTGCCGTCTTTGCCGCACAGCCCGACCGCACAGCCTCCTGCCTGGTTAATTAAGGAGACAATTTCTTTATTCACACGGCCTACCAAGACCATTTCCACCACATCCATCGTGGCGGCATCGGTGACTCGCAGACCATTCTTAAATTGTGGTTCAATGCCAAGCTTGTCGAGCCAAGTATTGATCTCTGGGCCACCGCCATGCACGACGATGGGCCGAATGCCAACGCAGGACATAAAGACGATGTCTCGCATCACCTTTTCTTTTAGGTTGCTGTCCTTCATCGCGGCTCCACCGTACTTAATCACGATGGTGCGTCCGGCAAATTGTTGAATGTAAGGCAGGGCTTCACTTAGGATGCGAACGCGGGTTGCTTCCTCTTGTCGAAAATATTCGCTGTCGTTAACCATGAGGACTGGATTGGGCAAAAAGCTAGGTCTAAGTAGAGCTTAGTATCTCCAAGGGTGGGAATCAAAGCTATTTAATGTAGCGCCATGAGAGCAGTGGATAACGGGCGATCGCCCACTGGCACCCTCACTAATTCAGCTCGGTCACAGGCGTTGGCTGGGAAGCCAGTACTGTAGGAATCGCTGCGATCACCTTGGCAGCAATTTGTTCGGGGGTTTCTTCCGCCTCTAAAGTGATGTGCAAATCTGCTTGGGCGTAGAGCCCTTGGCGTTTCTCCAACAGGTTGTGTAGTTTGGCGCTTAAGTCAGCTGCTTTTAACAAAGGGCGAGTGTCATCGTTTTGGAGCCGCGCCTGGAGTAGCTCCACGGGGGCATCTAGCCAAACCACTAGGCCATGCCGCAGGTAGCTCCAGTTCTTTTGCTGAAGCACAATGCCGCCGCCAGTCGCGATCGCCAATCTCACCCGCGCAGATAACTGAGCTAGCACTTCTGTCTCTAAGTCACGAAACGCAGGTTCACCCGCTTCCGCAAAAATATCGTTAATAGATTTCTGCTGGGACTGCTCAATCACCGCATCGGTATCAAAGAATTGGTAACCCAACTCTTTTGCCAGCAAGCGTCCTACGGTAGTTTTACCAGACCCCATCATGCCGACGAGGTAGAGATTTACTCCTTTTAACAACTGATTCATTGATTAACTAGCGATAACAAGATCAACAGGGTAGCTCCAATCGAACCACGGGTCAGGTTCTTTATGTAGCTTACTGTGTTCATGAAGCACTGCTACAAATTTTTAATTGTTTCTTGGTCTACCAGGAGAATTAATTCAACTGGGTGGAGACTTAAAGCTAAACAAAGATTAGTCTAGAAGTAAAGAAACAGGATAACTATTTACTGCTGTTGATCTAGGTTTAATCCATCTAGGTCTAATAGGCTCAGAATCAATTAAATCAGAATTGAAATTTATGATTAGCTTACTAAAAGTAACCCGAATTGATTTGCTTGGTCCAATCCGTAATCAGCTAGAAGCAATTGAAATCAGCCGTCCCGAAGTCGCTAAACTTCTATGCACTCTGATTCCAGCTCGTTGTCCTTTTGAGCGCGAAATTAAGCTGCGCGATCGCACCCTAATTCGAATTCCTCCTTTGTGCAAGCTCAATCCTTTTTATGATCAATTAGTCAGTCTACGGTTTAAGTCATTACTGTTTTTAGAAGAGCAAGGCCACGAAGATATCATGCGTTATTGCTAGATCTGTGATCAGGGTAAGCGCATCTAAAACTGTAGCTACCAATGCAGACATTTTGAGCAGGATGCAGGCTGATGGCCAGCAACTTCTAGGTCAAACCCGAATGGATGACAAATCGCAGCGGTTTGGGCGACAATCGCTCTCACCTTATCCCTGCTGTGAGTGCCCATGTCAAAACCTGTGTCTGCCTCCTCCCAATCGACCGTTGAACGCTCCCTCCTCCTGGATGCACCCACCCTGCGACAACGGATTCAAGATTGCTTTGCAACCATTCAAGATCCGAGGTCAGAACGAACCCAGTTACATCAACTGAGCGATATTTTAACAATCGCCATTCTATCGACTATCGCCGGAGGACAAGGCTGGGAAGATATGGAAGTTTACGGCGAAAGTAAACAGGCTTGGCTATCGACTTTTCTGGCATTGCCCAACGGTATTCCCTCTGCCGATACCTTTCGACGACTGTTTGAGCGGATTGACCCGCAACAGTTTGAGCAATGCTTTGAGCAATGGGTCAACCTATTGGTGGAAAACTTAGACGTGAACCTGATTGCCATTGATGGCAAAGGAGTCAACGGCTCCTATGACCGCTCAGTAGGGCGCAAAGCACTTCATTTAGTCAGTGCTTGGGCAAGTGAATATCGCTTGGTGTTGGCTCAGCTAAAAGTGCAAGATCGATCAAATGAAATTACGGCGCTTCCAGCATTGCTGGAGTTGTTGGATCTCAAAGGGGCCATTGTGACCTTGGATGCAATGGGAACGCAAAAACAAATTGCATCGCAGATTTACACCGCTCAAGCCGATTACGTGCTGACGCTCAAAGCCAACCATCCAACCTTGTTTAAGCAAGTCGAGCAGTGGTTTAAGGACGCTCGTGAACAAGCTACCCTACCGTCAACGATGACTCACACTACCGAAGCAGGGCACCATCGCATTGACACTCGGCAAGGGTGGGCAATCGCACTCGACCAACTGCCACCGCTCCACCAAAGCGAAGAATGGTTGGGGCTGCAATCAATCGTCCTTGTCGAACGCACCCGACAGTTGTGGAACAAAACCACTCATGAAATTCAGTTTTATCTCAGCAGCCTCGGAGCGGATGACCCTCGCACTACCGATGTGATTCGCCAACATTGGAGCATTGAAAATTCCCAGCATTGGGTGTTGGATGTCACCTTTGGCGAAGATGATTGTCGGGTACGATCATTGCACGCGCCTCACAATCTGGCACTGATTCGTCGTTTTGCCCTCAATGCCCTGAATCGGGAAACTTCGTCGAAGCGCAGTCTCAAGCAGAAATCGAAGCAAGCCGCAATGAACGATGCCTACATGCTCACCGTGTTGACGGCAGCGCTCCCGGAACCCGGCCAAAATCTAAAACCTAGCGGTCAATAGGCTTTGAGATGCGCTTACCCTGGATCTGTGATGAGTGATCCCAAATTTTTTGACTAATTAAATACGAATTTTGTTGGCTGATCACTCTGCAATTTAGTAAAAAACTTAGTAGCGCCAATATCCTACTGGATAGTAGACATCTTACTCACCTCATGGATGCCCTGGCCCACGATTCCTACTGGTGATCACTGAGATGCACTCGTGTACGGTTTGGAAAAGTCGTGATATCACTGAGAAAGCTCTACGCAGAATTACGGACAAAAAACTAGCGCTTTCCAGGTGATCCATGAGCTTCGACATTTTTGACGAACGATATTATCTGGCTCTGAATCCAGATGTGGCGAATGCGGTTACCGCAGGCTTCTTTAGCTCTGGCCTCCAGCACTTTCAGCAGTTTGGGATTAATGAAGGGCGAGTGGCCGTTTCGCCGCTCTACAACGAGAGCTTGTATTTGCAAGCCAATCCGGACGTTGCTAATGCGGTGCAGTCTGGCAGTTTAAGGTCTGGTTTGCAGCACTACATCTTATACGGCGAAGTAGAAAACCGCATTGGGTTGTTTGGTTTATATAACGAGCAAGCTTACCTGCAAAGGTACCCAGACGTTGCCAATGCTGTCCAAGCAGGGATTTTTAGCTCCGGATTTCAGCACCTGGTTCAATTCGGTCTAGAAGAAGGCCGCTTTGATGCGGTATTTAACGAGCAGTACTATCTGCAAAAGTATACGGATGTAGCCAACGCTGTCCAAACTGGCGTGTTTAGTTCAGGTCTGCAACACTTTTTGCAATTTGGGCTTAATGAGGAGCGATCGGGTGGCACCCTGTTTAATGAAGGCTTCTACTTACGTCGATACCCGGATGTCGCGAGTGCCGTCCAGGCTGGTGTGTTTAGTTCTGGCTTCGCTCACTTTGCCCAGTTTGGCCAAGCTGAAGGCCGCTCTGGTACAACCTTTAACGAGCAAGCTTATCTCGCTTTATATCCAGATGTTGCCAATGCTGTGCAAGCTGATGTCTTTAGCGGTGGTCTGGAACATTATTTGCAGTATGGGCAATTTGAAGCGTCTCGAAGCCCTTTGTTTAGTGGCAGCCGAGGCAATGATATTGTGGCTGCTACGAGTGATGATTTTGGCTTCGAGAATAACTTTATTGCTTCAGTCCTAGGGGTTGAAGTGGGCCTAGTGACAGCCAGTGAAGGCGACTTACAAGATGCAGTGCTAGGTAGCCTTGGCGTAGGTGAAGCAGATACTCTGATTGGCAGCGATGCAGTGGATGAATTTTATTTAGGCTTTGGCACGACCCCCTCAAATTCAACTTCCCAGGTCTTCTATCAGGGAGGCGGTAATTCTGACTTCGCTCTGATCAGAAATTTTGACCTCAATGAAGATTTGATTGTGTTAGCCAACACCCCTGACACATACGACTTTGAGGTTGTCAATGGCAGCTTAAATATTTCGACCAGTGCAGGTGATTTGATTGGTGTTGTTGAAGGGGTTGGATCACTGGCTCCGATTGGCCCTGGCGCTGTCCCTGGTACTTTCTTGCTGGGATTGGCGGCATAGCTAGCTGGTTGATGGACAATCAAGATGACAAATCCAGTTCAGAGGCGATCGCCTGGACCTGAATCTGCAATAGGGCGATCGCAACCACATAGTTTTGTAAAGTTGTAGACACTGGAGTTGGCGTAAGCGACAACGCAGCTAGGTGCTCTATGAGTTTTGATATTTTTGACGAACAATATTACCTGGCCACCAATCCAGATGTGGCCACTGCCGTTCAAGCGGGTTTGGTTCCTTCTGGCATCGCGCACTTCCTACAATATGGTTTAGAGGAAGGGCGAACCTCAGTTTCCCCGCTCTACGATGAAAACCTGTACTTGCAAGCCAATCCCGATGTAGCCAATGCAGTCGCTGTGGGCAGCTTGCAGTCTGGACTCCAGCACTACCTACTGTATGGGGAAGCAGAAGGGCGCAGGGGTTGGCTAGGATTGTTTAACGAGCAGGCATACTTGGGGCGATATGCCGATGTTAGCAGTGCTGTCCAGGCAGGAACTTTTAAGTCTGGATTTGAGCACTTTATTGAATTCGGCATTCAGGAAGGCCGTTTTGACGCTTTATTTAACGAGCAGTACTACCTGCAAAAGTATACCGATGTCGCCAACGCTGTCAGCGCCGGAATTTTCAGTTCAGGCTTACAACACTTTCTCCAATTTGGTCTCAACGAAAATCGCTCGGGTGGGGCTCTGTTTAACGAAAGCTTTTACCTGCGCTCTAACCCAGATGTAGCCAGTGCCGTACAAACAGGCATTTTTAGTTCTGGGTGGGCTCACTTTGCTCAGTTTGGTGGCACAGAAGGGCGATCGGGCACCTACTTTAATGAGGAACTCTACCGATTCGGGAATCCTGACGTAGACGATGCAGTGCAGGCAGGCATCTTTACCTCTGGCCTAGATCACTACCTACAGTTCGGCCAATTAGAGCCAGCAAGGCCTTCAGGTTTTATCGGTACCAGTCAAAACGACATCATCACCAGTTTTGGTGCCTTATCTGAGATGCTTGGCGTTGCAGTTGAAATACCAACTTTAGAACCTAGTAGCTTAGGAGTGGGCGAAGTAGACATACTGATTGGGGGCAGCCAGAAGAATTTCTATAACTTGGGCATCAGAAGTGTTTCTGGTCCCAAAAGGTTTTATGTCGGAGGTGGCAGCAACGATTTTGCTTTGATTCGCTCCTTTGATGCCAACAACGACTTTATTCAACTCGCAGGATCTTTTGCAGAATATACCCAGCAAGTTGTAAACGGCAGCCTAGAAATTTCCACCACATCTGGTGATTTAGTCGGTGTTGTTGAGGGAATTACATTTTTATTGCAAGATTTTTCTAGCATTACACCTGGAATATTCTTGCTAGGTTAAGCAGAGCGCATCACTCGATTCGGTACCTTGCGTCTTGACGCTAAAGGCGATCGCCCTGGAATTGAGTCACAACCCAAAGCGATCGCCTAGCAAATATTTGTGGCAAAAAAGCAGTTCAATTAGTGACTATAGCCACCTTGAGGAAACGCTGCCGCATCCTTTAAGCCATTTTGGGTGGCATCACCAGGATCATTCGTCACACCATCCAAAAATTCCTTCGTGCTCTCAGGTAGAGGCTCATTGAGATTCAGCTTCTCAGTCACATTCTCAGCCGCATCCTTGATCGCGCCTACAAAACCACCCGCATCTCCAGAATTTTCTCGAAGATTCTGCTGAGCATTTTTGGTATCAATTTGAATCCCACTTGCCGTCCCAGTCTTGTTGCCATCCGCATTGTATTGAGTTGCCTCAGGCGTTGCCGCCGCTTGCGCTGCAGGAACATCGCTCAACTGCCCCAGCGCGGCCCCCAAAAACAACATCATGCCAGCTAGAAACGCACCGAAAACTTGACGTAATTGAATCTTTTGTAAACCCCGAATAACGCGAATCATAAACATCTCCATATAGAGCAACGTCATCAGTGTTGCTCGTTTATGAAAGACGAACATCAATCCGGCGATATAAACCCACGGCTGTAGAAATATGGAAGTGAGGAGAGAGGAGTGAGGGGAAGGATGAAGGATGGGAGTGGGGAGGCAGGAGCCAGGAGCCAGGAGCCAGGAGCCAGAAGTGAAGAAGTAACGCTCCTCAGAATCGAAACACCC
>DATNPE010000157.1:0-2930 GCA_036703355.1 Allocoleopsis sp.
ATCTACTCCGAAGAGATTTCAGAATATTTAGAATTGCCCCGTACTCTGAGAGCCATTGAATTTATTGAAGCGATCGCCGAGAAATCCTTACCTTCTGATCAAGAAATTAGTACCTTTGCTGATGGCATAGAATGCGAAGCCTTAAAGTTTGATGGACAAGGTTGGCGGAAAGGCAAAATCAGAGTCAACTTAGAATTTTGTCCTGATGAACCAAAGTCACCCTTAGATGACATCCGTCAGGCAATCCCCAATGATGTCTGGCAGGACAACTCATGAGCAAAACCCCTCGGATTCGGATTCCACCAGAAGTGAAGAAATATGTGTTTGAGCGCGATCGCAATCAATGCCGAAGCTGTGGGCAGACTCAATTAGAGGCGATCTGACCATTGACCATATTATCCCGCTGGCGCGAGGCGGTTCCAACGATATCAGCAACCTGCAAACGCTCTGCCTGCGGTGCAATCAGCAGAAACAGCATCATCTCGACCCGCGATTCCAGCGCCACTTCAACCTCTAGATTTTCCAGCAGGGACAGCCATGATCCAATCTCAATCTTCTCTAGTGGTGCCGATGCTCGATCCTGAGGCCATTGAGTGCCTAGAAGGAAAGTTGGTCACGGAAACAGAGGAGTTTGACCCAGAGGTGTTTAACTTTACCGCGATCGCCAAAACGGTTTTGCAGTTTGCTCAGCCCCACAACCTAGAGCTAAACGCACCACTCCCGCCGTTGACAGAACCTGTGGTGGCAGCGATGCAGCGGTTGGTGGCAATTGTGGCGAAGTTGCGATCGCCCCAGAGCGGTTGGCCTGCCGACTTAGAGCCAACAGTCGAAAATTTGATGCCTTATGTCACCGAAGAAGCCTACGAAGTCTTAGAAGCGCTACAAATCAACTCTGTAGGTGCCACTTCTGAGCCAGAGGTGTCCGGTACTACGGCAAGCCTCCCCAACTATCTCTTAGTCGAAGACTTGATTCCGCAATTGCTCTGGTACATTGCCAAAAGCTCTTACGATTTGATGCGCTTGCTTTGTGGCGTTGAAGCGAAAGTGTTCCAGCCCGGACAAGGTTGGCAAAGCGGGATTTTGCGCCTCGTGCCGCTGTTGACGATTCAGTTGCCCCAAGCCGAATGGGCATTAGATTTAGCCACGCATCAACCGCCAACCCACCATCTGACTCATCAGGCGTTGATTCAGACCGAGCGCGAAAATTTTTGCCAGCAACCGACTTGGACACAACTTTTTAACCAGCAATTGCTTCAGCAAATGCAGACTGTCACACCAGAACTACAACGGTTTACTCACCCTGCTGCTGTAGATTGTCTTCAGCCAGGGCAAGCTTGGCAGTCAGGTACCTCACAACTACAGTTTGCGTTTGCATTTGTCGAAGAGACAAGCACCGCAGATCTCACACCGCCTAATGGCATCTCAGCGTTCGGCATGGCTTTGAAAGTCAAGCTAATTGAGCCAGCGATCGCCCAAGCTTATTTCCAAACTCAGTTACAGTCCCTTCGTATTGCGATCGCTCAGACAGAGGCACCTGTCGCTGATTCGGCGGCTCATGACTATGCAGTTTTATTACCTAAAGTTGTAGCGACGGCTGAGGTGATCGCTCAAACCATTCCAAATGCTGCTGAGCTTTTACAAACTGACCCACCGCATCCAGAAATTTGTGTAGAAATCTGGCTCCCTGAGTTACTTTGGCAAATCACCTGTTGTTCCTATCCGATCATGCATCTCATTGGCGGCATTCCTTCGGAGGTGCTTGAACCTGGAAACCAGTGGTGCACAGGCATCCTGCGGTTGTTCGTAGGATTGGAAATGACCACAACCCATGGAAGCTGGCTATTTGACCTATCCACGGGCCAAGCTCTTAACTCACAACCGCCTACCTTAACTGCGGCAACGTTAATCCGCACGCCTGCCGCACTGGGCGAACCAGGTTTACAGGCCGCAGCCGCAGTCCTGAGCCAACTCATGCGATCGCTGACGGATAATGCACCCTTACTTCAAGCCCTCTTACAAGGCACCTCTATCCTGTTACAAGCACCTATCAGTCACGAATGGTCTACGGGACATCTGCAACTTCACATAGGTTTGGAATTGATTCCCGATTGAGCGGCGTGAGGGGGATTAAAGTGAATACTAAAAGCAGGAAAATGCCGACTTTGTTCATGGCCCTGCTCGAAGTCACATGGCTGCTTCAAGCTCGCCGAGATCCCCATGTACACCTACGCTTTCCTCAACACACCCACTCACCCGCTGGAACTGCCTCAGGGGATTGACGGTGCGTTAGAGCTTGTCAGTTGCGATCGCCTCTGCGCCCTGGTCGAACCGAAGCTGTCGTTTGAAGCACTGCAAGAAAATGATGCTCAATTGGTTGAGGCCGTTTTAATTCACGATCGCGTGATTCGAGAGCTATTTCAGCAAACGCCGTTGTTGCCGTTGCGGTTTGGTACTCGCTTTGTCTCTGCCGAGGGCTTGCTGACCCACTTACAAACGCACGGTCAAGATTATTTGACAAAACTCACGACGTTCTGCGGCAAAGCGGAATACACCCTGAAGCTAACACCTTTAGTCCTCGCTGTAGAATCCGCGCTACCCAATGAGACGCAAGGACGGGAGTACTTTCTCGCGAAGAAACGGCGATTTCAAAGCCAATTCGAGCAACAGCAGCAGCAGACGAACGAGTGGCAAGCTTTGGTGCAAGCGATCGCCCTCACCTACCCGAATCCAGTCCTCGGTGAAGCCCAAGACGGCAGCCAGCGGGTTTACCTCTTGGTCAGTCAGCAAGACGAACCACAGCTGTACGATTACCTGGAAGCTTGGCAAGCTCAATGCCCGCATTGGGAACTGACTTTGAGTGAGGCACTCCCTCCCTACCATTTTGTCTAAAACAAGAGATTGGCAGCACCAGCAATCCGCGTTAAAGGTGG
>DATNPE010000158.1:0-11704 GCA_036703355.1 Allocoleopsis sp.
CTGCTCAATTCATTCTTCCCAATTCAAGGAGGTAGAAGTGGATTATTGAGAAACAGTTACTTGTTGCGGTCTGGCTCGAACCTGCTCAATGAATGTTTGAATTGCTTTCAAGTAACGGTCCTCACCAATGGCAGCCACATCATTATGTCCTGCATCCTCCACAAATAAAAGTTGCTTGGGTTCTGGGGCCGCTTGAAATAAAGTGCGGCTCATTTCTGCGGGGACGGTCAAATCTAAAGTACCGTGGATGAACAAGACAGGCATTTGCAGCCATCGCACCTTCTCCAGGGAGTTAAACTTCTGAGTCAACAACAAATCTGCTGGAAACAGATCGAAGCCACCCCGGAAATCTACCATCCGTCGCATCGAGGTAAAACTGCTTTCCACAATCAACCCAGCTATCTCAGGCTGCTTCACCGCTAAGTCAATCGCGATCGCTCCTCCTAAGGAGTGCCCATAGAGAAATATCTGTTGCGGTGGAATCTCTCGGACTTGCGTTAAATAGTTCCATGCCACTTGAGTATCAGCATAAACTTGCGCTTCGGTCGGGAAATTGCCCTCACTCAAGCCATAGCCTCGGTAGTCGAAGACAAAGACGGATAGCCCTAATTGATGAAAGCGTTGGCATTGCGAAACTGTGTCCCCGACGTTCGACCCATTGCCGTGGAGATACAAAATCACGCCCTGCGCTGGACCTACTGCGGGTATCCACCAACCATGCAACCGTTCAGTTTTGCCTGTGCTTGTTGCGATCGGTATCCAAATATCTTGATAAGTCAGCTTGGCGGCTGCGGGCATAGTTGCACTCACAGGCGCAGGAAAAAAGATAAACCGATTTTGCCGAAATAGCAGAAAAATACAGGCTGCCAAGTAGGCGATCGCTAGCCCTCCACCCACGACAAGTAGTAGTTTCAGCACGAGTTGAACCATCGGGACGAGAGTGGGCATAGCTATTTAGTGCAAGAAATCATAGCGCTAGCTGTAACCCTAGCTGAAGTTGCTACAGGCTAGCGCGATCCACTGTGCCACTTTAGCGACTAGCTAAAGAGAGCGGCGCTTGACCACATAATAAGACCCTGATGCAGCAGCTCCTAACAATACCGTGCCTCCCAAAGCGAGAGGGAGAGTTGTGTCAGGACTTGCTACCGTTTGAGTCACGGTCTCCTCGGCAGTGTGGATAGGATCATGATGCGCTTGGGCAGTGGGAGCCAGCAGATGACTCGCACCTATCAAAGCGAAGGTGAGGGATGAGATTTGCCAAAATGAGCCTAGTTTCATGCGTCCTTCCTTAGAGGTGAAAAGTTACGTCCTTCCAGCAGGAAGACTGAAGGCATGATAACTAGGCTCGCCCTGTTCTCTGATGGATCTTTAGAGAGAAAACAGAGTTTAGGAATATTAGAACCTAACCCCCAGCCCCTTCCCTAGTAGGGAAGGGGAGCTAGATTCAAGGCCCCTCGCCGCTTCGGAGAGGGGTTTGGGGAGAGGTCTGTTTAACTGCGAGCATCAACCAATCTGGGGCATTTGCTCATGCCAGGGTGTTGATTGTTCATAGGCATAGGCAACCTGGAATAAGATATCTTCCCGCAACACATTGCTGATCATCTGCAACCCAATGGGCATTCCTTGCTCATCAAAGCCACAGGGAACGCTCAAACCAGGCAAGCCTGCTAGGTTCACCGGAATGGTCATCAAGTCAGACAGATACATGCTGAGGGGATCAGCCGTTTTCTCACCCGCCTTAAATGCCGTTGAGGGAGCGGTGGGGCAAACCAAGAGATCCACTTGTTCAAAGGCGCGCTCAAAGTCTTGCTTGATCAGGGTGCGAACCTTTTGCGCCTTCAGGTAGTAAGCGTCGTAGTAGCCTGCCGATAAAGCATAAGTGCCAATCATGATCCGGCGCTTCACTTCAGAGCCAAACCCTTGAGCGCGAGTTTTGGTATACATGCTCAAGATGTTGTCTGGATCTTCGGAGCGGAATCCGTATTTCACGCCATCATAGCGAGCCAGGTTGGCTGAAGCTTCGGAGGGGGCGATGATGTAGTAGGTAGGCAAGCCGTAACGGAAACTGGGACAGGAAATTACTTGAATTTCTGCACCCAAGTCTTGCAGCTGTTGGATAGCTTTGGTGACTGCCGCTTCTACGACGGGATCAAGTCCTTCGCCAAAGGTTTCTTGAATTACACCAATTTTGCGCCGACCTCTCGGTTTGAGATCAGGCTTGAGGAATTTTAAGTAGTTGGGAACCTCAACGTTGAGGCTGGTGGAATCTTTAGCATCGTAGCCTGCGATCGCCTGCAACAAAATGGCGGCATCTTCGACCGTGCGCCCAAATGGCCCAATCTGATCCAGTGAGGAAGCATAGGCCACCAAGCCATAACGAGAAACAAGGCCATAGGTTGGCTTCAGACCGACGACCCCACAGAAGGAAGCAGGTTGCCGAATCGACCCGCCTGTATCTGATCCCAAAGCGACTACACATTCTTTAGCTGCCACCGCCGCCGCCGAACCACCAGACGAACCACCGGGGACACGCTCTAGATCCCAAGGATTCGCCGTGACTTGATAAGCCGAGTTCTCGGTGGAACTGCCCATCGCAAACTCGTCTAGGTTGGTTTTACCCACCATCACAGCCCCAGCAGCGGCTAGCTTTTGGGTGACGGTTGACTCGTAGGGCGGCACAAAGTTTTCTAAAATGCGCGAACCACAGGTGGTGGGAATACCTTGGGTACAAAGGTTGTCCTTAATCCCCACTGGAATTCCTGCTAACAGCCCGATTTCTTCCCCTGCCGCAATTTTGGCATCGACTTGCTTTGCCTGCTCTAGCGCCCGATCTGCCGTGACGCACAGAAAGCTATGCAATTTCGGCTCTAGGGCTTGAATGCGCTCTAGAGCGTCTTGGGTAATTTCCACAGCCGAGCGCTCTTTGCTGACAAGCTGTTGATGCAACTCGCGGATGGATGCCATGCAGCGACCTCTTCCTGACTCAAAGTCCAAAACTTTAGTATACGTTTCTGCAAATACACCTTATCTGTTTAGCCGCATAAAGTTCTCATCCGTCACTATGGAAATTGAGAAAGTAGGAATTCAGATGCAATCACAACGTTCAAATAGCGATCGCGCGGGTCAAGCGGTTCCTTTGCATGTGCAGGTACGAGGGCAAGGATTTCCGATTTTGTGTCTGCACGGTCATCCGGGGTCAGGCAATAGCTTGTCAGTGTTTACCAATCATTTATCCCAGCGCTTCCGAACGATCGCCCCTGATTTACGGGGTTATGGCAATAGTCGGGCTCAGCAAGCGTTTGAGATGGAAGATCATCTGCTGGACCTCGAAGCCGTCCTCGATCGCTTGCAAATTTCGCGTTGCCTGATTCTGGGCTGGTCACTAGGGGGAATTTTAGCGATGGAAATGGCGCTGAAGTTTCCTGAGCGAGTCAGCGGCTTAATTTTGGTAGCCACTGCGGCGCGGCCTAGGGGCAGCCACCCACCGATTACCTGGCAGGACAATTTTTATACTGGGCTAGCTTCGATCATCAATCGGCTTTCCCCAGGTTGGCAGTGGAATATTGATGCCTTTGGCAAGCGATCGCTCTACCGCTACTTGATTCAGCAACATAGCGCGATCGCCTATCAATACTTGGCAGATGAAGCGTTAGCAGCTTATTTACAGACCTCGCGAGAAGCTACTCAAGCCCTGACCACCGCTTTGAGAAAAGACTATAACCGCTTGGCAGATCTGGCTCAAATTACTTGTCCTTGCTTAGTGCTAGCAGGTGCCGAAGACCGCCATATTACAGCCCAATCTAGTTGGGAAACGGCTCAGCACCTCCAGCACAGCCAATGGCATTGCTACCCGAACACAGCCCACCTGTTTCCCTGGGAGATCCCCGATCAAGTCCGAAAAGATATTGATCAGTGGCTCTCTCAGCATCCAGAAGTGGTGATATGAGTTGCAGTTTTATTCTTAGCTAACCTCAAGGGTAGCTACAGGTTTTAGATCAATTGGGATGATGCTAACTCGCAATCCTAAAATTGACCGCTAAGAATCTGGCGCTTTCCCAGAGGCAGTTTTACCTCCAAGTCATCCGCGATCGTTAGGTCGGCAGGTTTGCAACGTTTTACCGTCACTCGAATTCCTTGAGCGCCTTCTTGTTCCAAATCCTCAACGTAGCCAGCTTTAGCAGCCTGAGCCTCCTGAGAACGGAGAAATGGCCCGAAATAGTAAGTGCACCGAGGCTTCTCAGTGACAATCTCAACCCAATAAGCGAGTCCAAGAGTTTCGAGAAGATTGATCAAAACTTCTTTCATGATTCTTTTTCTTTGCCGATTACCAACGTTTTACCGGGCGCTACGCAGGCTTTTACTGTCCTTGTTATTCACACTTTGTTATACTCCGTTGCATTTCTTTTTTCAATTCCTTCTTTACTCGGAAGGTTGGCGAGATCGAAAGAATTGCCGTTTCGCTGACGGAAAATCTCATAAAGTACCATGCCTGCTGCAACAGAAGCATTGAGGCTGGGAGTTTTGCCTGCGAGGGGAATTGAGACTAAAACATCACAGCACCGCTGGACATTTAAGCTCAAACCTTCTCCTTCTGAACCAATCACTAACACAATCGGACCCGAAAACTTCACATTGGGTACAGGTTGGCTCGCTTCGGCAGCCGTGCCATAAATCCAGAATCCTGCTGTTTTCAGTTCTTCCAGAGCCCGAGCTAAATTCACGACTCTGGCGACAGGAAATGTTTCTAGGGCTCCAGCGGCTACTTTCTTCACGGTGGAGGTGATCCCCGAAGCTCGACGCTGTGGGATCACTAAGCCTTGGGCACCGAGCGCTTCTGCTGTCCGAATAATGGCTCCCAAGTTGTGGGGATCAGTAATGCCATCGGCCACCACTAGCAAAGGTTGAGTAGTTGCAGCCTTGGCCTGTTCGATTAAGCCTCCTAAATCTGCATATTCGTAAGGTGCGACTTGAGCAATCACACCTTGGTGATTGGCACCGGGCGCAATGTAACTGAGGCGCTGTGGTTCTACTTCATCAATGACAGTACCGTTGGCCTTGGCTTGCAGCAACACGGTATGAAAACGGGGATCGTAGCGCAGGCGAGGCGTAATCCAAATCCGATTCAGGGAGTGTTGGTTTTCCAAGGCCGCTAGCACTGGATGACGACCATAGATCAAGTCGCTTTCTTCGGATTCACCAGCTGGTTTAGTGGCAGTCTCTTCAAAACGGCGATCGCGGTCAAAGTTACGCTCCCGACCCTCATTGCGATCGCGTCTGTCCCGACCTTCTGCACTGCGGCCCCGACTTTCTGAGCCGCCACGGCCCTCAAAATTCCGCTCTCGATTGCCAAAGTTGCGATCGCGTTTCTCGCGGCCTTCAGTGCCTCCACGACTTTCAAAGCTACGGTCCCGCCCTTCTGAGCCGCCACGGCCCTCAAAGTTGCGATCGCGTCTGTCAGAACGCTCACCTCGATCAAAGCTGCGATCGCGCCCTTCAGTACCTCGATCGCGACCAAAGTTGCGCTCCCGATCCCCAAAGTCGCGATCGCGCCGTTCACTCCGCTCAAAGTTGCGATCGCGCCCTTCCGGGCGCTCGCGCCCCTCAAAGTTACGGTTGGGCTTCTCAGATTGTGGCCGCGAGGGTTTGAAGTCGCCACCGGTAGATCTGACTCTCGGCTCTGGGCGATCGCTGCTTCTACGATCCGAGTCTTTGGCAATTGGCCGATCTTTACTAGTTTTTCCTCGCAATCGCGGAGCTTGGCTGCGGGATGCATCCTGTGGCGCAGGGCGACGGCTCTTGTCTCCGGAGCGACCTTGAGGCTGGGAACCTTTGCCTTCGCCTGCTCTACCCCGATCTTTCGAGTAATTCTTCTTGGCAGCCATATTATTCTCTCAATAGTTGAAAATCTATATCTGGAGCTTATAGAGTTCCCTGGGTTCTGAGGCTCATTATCAGAACCAAAGGATCACTCCTCCTCTAGCATTGGGTCTAGTTTTAGTTGGGCCAGCAAATAGGTTAAGCGCTGGGGATCAGTAAGATATAAATAGCCCATTAACGCTTCTAAACTTGTGGCTTGCTGGTAAATTTCTGGATCAACTCGCTTCGGTCGGCCTGAGGCAGCGTTACGTCCTCGCCTCAAGATTTCCAACTCTTCAGCAGTGAGGAATGGTTGGAGCGATCGCAGATATTGAGCCTGACTTTCTGCTCTAACTTGGGCCACGACTCGATGATGATAGCTTTGCAAGCGCTTGGGGGGAAACAGATATCGAGTGCGAACATACAGTTCATAGACAGCATCTCCCAAATAAGCCAACGCGCCTGGAGAAATACTTTGCACCTGTGCAGTGGATAGGGCGATGGCGGGCACAAAATTAAGCGAGCCAGCCATGTTTTGAGCTGCCTGAGCCTCCAAAATTTCTAAGCAATCTTCTTCTGCTTTCACAGACAGCTTTTACCTTGTCAGTTAGATTCCACCGAATCGTTATCTCCCATCATAGGTCAGGCTATTAATTCGCTACAGCACTGTCAATTTTCCAGAATGACAAGCTATCCAGACTGTGCTGGATAGCTTGATGACGTGACTTTCTGCATGAGTCAAGCTGACTTGACGTTCTCTAAGGCGATATCAACGGAAGGTTGCAGAGCCAAAAACTGTTCTAGACGAACTAGCTTCACGGTTTGGGTCACTCTAGGATTGGTGACGATCTGCAAGGTTCCTTCGGCTGCTTGAGCCTTTTTGGCTAGCTGCACCAAAGCACCCAGTCCAGAACTATCAACAAAATCAATTTGGGAAAGATCCAAAATGACATGTTTCGGGCCTTCTTCAACGCACTTCGTGAGCACCTTACGAAAGGTAGGCTCAGAAAAGGCATCTAATAAGCCCGTTAAACGGAAAAGTTGGCAATTGTCTCTGACTTCGCGTGTGCCTCTAAGGCTAACAGTCAGGGTGAGTGGCTCAGGAATAAATCCCTCCTACACAAAAAATGTCCACAATTCGAGGCTCCAGTATACACTCTCGCCAGTTTTAAGGACAACTCATGCCAGTATAATCCCTGGCACAATGCCTGCAACCGCTACTTTGCAAGTCTGCACTTTCTAGGAGGTGGCTACGGCTTCAGCGCGATCGCCCTCTGCTTTAGCCGCCCGCATCGACTGCACAAATTGCTCGAACAAGTAATCGGCATCATGAGGGCCAGGGCTGGCTTCGGGGTGGTACTGCACCGAGAACAGCGGTAAGGATTTGTGACGCAGACCTGCCACCGTGCGATCGTTGAGGTTGAGATGTGTGATTTCTACGTCTGCATCTGGGAGGGATGCGGGATCGATCGCAAAACCATGATTTTGGCTGGTGATCTCAATCCGTTGCTTCAAGCCCGCAGGTTGATTCAGCCCACGATGGCCAAACTTGAGCTTGAAAGTTTCTGCTCCTAAGGACAAGCCTAAAATTTGGTGGCCCATACAGATGCCAAAGATGGGCTTTTGGCTGGTCAAAAGTGCTTTGGTGGTTTCAATGCCTTCGGTCACGGCTGCAGGGTCGCCAGGGCCATTCGAGAGGAAAATCCCGTCGGGATTGTATTTCATGATCTCGTCTGGAGGCGTATCGGCGGGCACCACGATGACGCGGCAACCATAACTGGCGAGACGACGCAAAATATTGCGCTTAATGCCAAAGTCCAGCGCCACTACGGTCAACAGGCTAGAACGACTCGCATCATTCTGGGCTTTGGGGCTAAACTCCCACACGGAATCTGTGGGGTCAGACCATTCGTAAATCTCGGAGGTGGTGACTTCCCGCACTAGGTTGAGGCCCGCCATGCTTGGTGCATTTTGTACCTGTTCCAGCAGCTCCGTAGGGTCCAGAATCTCGGTGGAAATCGCACCATTCATCGCTCCCGCCGAACGCAGCTTCCGGGTGAGGGCGCGGGTATCGATGCCGTAGATGCCTGGGATATTGTGCTGCTTGAGATAGTCGGGTAGAGATTGTGTCGATCGCCAGTTGCTAGGATTTGGGCAAATATTGCGAGCGATCGCCCCTCGTACCTGAGGCCGTGCAGATTCATCATCTTCGGGGTTTACGCCAGTGTTGCCCAACTCAGGATAAGTGAAGGTCACAATTTGACCGCAGTAGCTGGGATCGGTCAGAACCTCCTGATAACCTGTCATGCCTGTGTTGAATACAACTTCGCCAATGGTGGTCCCAGGCGCACCAAAAGACCACCCCCGGTAAACTGAACCATCCGCAAGAACTAAAAGAGCAGGTTGAGGGGCAGAAAGAGCCATAGAAGTCTAGATAGGAGAACCTTGGAAACTGATACTTGCAGGACGTTATTATCCCATGCTCAATTGTAAGTGTCGTATCGCAAACTGCTGAATGCGAATGGTGCAGTAGTTTGGCATTATTGCAAACTGGTTTCTGCGGGAACGAGCACTTTCAATGCCTGGTGCACGACCTGAAACGTTACGGGCAAGTCACCAATCTGGCGTCCGTCAATATGGACAGGCAATTGAGTGGTTGAGGTAAGCCGCACCTTTGCCACCTGGTAGGTTTCAATCTTGGCGTCGTAATGGTACTGTCCGCGACTAATCGACCAGAAATGGCGCAGGAGTTCCCATTTACTAAATTTGCGGTAGATGCTGATCGTCAGTAACCCATCTTCCATGCTGGCATTAGGAGCCACCGTAAATCCGGTGCCATAGTAGGGACCATTGGCAATCACAATCAACAAAGCTTTGATTTGAAATTCCTTGCGAGTTAGAAGTTGACGGCGCAGAAATCGCTTGCGTCGGGGCAGGCGAATCGTTGCTTCTGCCCAAGGACGATCTAACTCAATCTGCAAAGGTTGTGGTTGATAACTAATCGCTAAACGCACAGCTTGTAGTATCCGTCCCCACTGGCCTCCCTTCACCTCTTCGCCCAAAGGAAAAAGAGCGGCATCTAGTCCTACTCCAGCCGCCTCAAAAAAGTAATGATCCTCGCCGTTGTGAGCTTGTCCCACATCAATTCTTTTAATGTGTCCTTGGGCGATGACTTGACAAGCTTGAGCTAGATCGGTTGGTAAGTTGAGGCTGCGAGCAATGTTGTTGTAGGTGCCAATCGGGATAATGCCAAGCGGGATGGGCGCATGAATCAAGCCTTTGGCGACTTCACTCACTGTGCCATCTCCACCACCCACGATCACCATGTCGTAGCCTTCCTCGACGGCTCTTTGGGCCAGCAGCGCTGGAGATTCATCTGGTTTAGTAAATACAAGGTCAGCCCGAATGTCTTCTGCCTCCAGGGCTGCAAGCATCTCAGGCAACTTCATGGGGTTGGGCTCATCAGTCCCGGAAACCGGATTCATGATTAAACTTGCACGCTTCACTGGACTTAGCCCCACCTTGTGTTGTGAATCAATACCAAAATTTATGCAGTGTTTGAGTTAAATCTAGCTGATTTAAGTTGGGTGCCAACTCGTTTGTGAGCCTGCCAACACCCTTTTGAGCTAGCGATCGCCCTGTACGGAATTCTGGCCGCCATTGGTGGGTTTAAAGTGAAAGAGTGAAAACTTGACCTGTAGCCTGTAATTTTTCCTGGCAGTTGTTCGCCTTCTTATGCCAAAGCCTGTTTCACCGAAAGCGATTTTGCTGATTTTGTCGGGTGTCTTGACGTTGGTCAGTACGGCTTGCAGCGGTTCATCAATCAAGCCTTCTAACCAAAGCCAGTCAGACTCCACCACCGTCCCAACGTCTGCTCCGGTGGCCTCGCTGCCCACCGAGCCTGCTCCCATCGTAGTTGAGGAGCCTGCCTCTCCTAGCCCTGTTCCAATGCTAGATCCCTTTGAGTCAGCCCTCGATCGCGCCGCCAGTGCCGCGAGTATTGGAGCCTCGGCTCAGTCGCAAGATGACTGGAAACTGGTAGTGAGTCAGTGGCAAGAAGCGATCGCCCTCCTGAAAAAGGTGCCCAATTCCAGCCCTTACCAGCTGTTGGTGAAAGAAAAAATTAGCGAGTATCAGCAACAACTGGCCTATGCCCGCAAACAAGCTAGTAGGCCCGATGGTAGTGCTGAGCCTGCGCCAGAGAGCGTCATTGCCTTAGCACCTCCCCCCATGCCGCAGCCTGTGACCGTGCCGCGCTCTAATGTGGCGACTCGACCTGACCCACCTGCACCCAGAACCGAACGGATATTCTCAGCACCGATCAAACGTCGCGAAGGGGGAACGCCTGTCATTGATGTCACGTTCAATGGCAGCCAAACCTTCGAAATGATTGTGGATACAGGAGCGAGCGGCACCCTGATTACGCAGCAAATGGCCGCTGCCTTAGAGGTTCAGCCTGTTACGAAAGCGTTGGTGGATACAGCTAGCCAGAAAGGCGTAGAAATTCCGGTGGGTTTTGTGGATTCGATTGAGGTGGATGGGGCAGTTGCCAGAAATGTCTCTGTGGCGATCGCAGGTCCAGATTTGGATACTGGGTTGCTCGGTCACGATTTCTTCGGCAACTTTGATGTCACGATCCGCAAGGATGTCGTTGAATTTCGGGTTCGATAATTAGCTGGTGGATCGCTGTACTGAGTTTAATTTTTTATCAAAGTTTACGCTGGTCGCCTTGGGATTGGGCTTACCATGCTCAAGGCCAGGAATTTTATACAGAGGTCGAAGACCTTCTAGAAAGTACCTGGTCGGAAGCAGATTGCCGATACTTTCTAGAAGCTGAAAAAGTCTTTCAAGTTTGCCGAGAAGTTTTAGCCCAACTCGATCGCGAAGCCGTTTTTGGCACAGGGGTGCTGCGAGAATTCTTACTCATTTTGTTTAGCAGCGACCAAACTCAAGCCCAACTTTTACAAGCGGCTCGCTACCTCAACAGTCCCAAAGTTTGCGATCGCCTAGCAACTGAATTACACCAAAGTCAAGCCGTTTTTTTCCAAAAATCCCGTTAGGCAAAGGCGGAAGTGCCGAAATCGGGAGGGACATCTTGCCAGCGACCTTGACCCACGGCTCGTAGGGCTTCTTTGAGATCCACGTCTCCCGTGTAAATGGCTCGACCCACGATCGCCCCTGTAACGCCTGAGGGTTCTAGTGCCAACAAGCTCAGTAGATCAGTGACAGAACTAACCCCACCTGACGCAATCACGGGGATGGAAATGGCTGTGGCTAATTCTCGGAGTGCCTCCAGGTTGGGGCCTTGCAGTGTGCCATCGCGGTGAATGTCGGTGTAGATGATGGCAGCGGCACCGAGTTGGGCCATGCGTTGCGCTAATTCTGTGGCTAAGACTTCCGAGGTTTCCAACCAGCCGCGCGTTGCTACCTTGCCGTTGCGGGCATCAATCCCCACCACAATCTGACCGGGAAATTCTTGGCAGAGCTGCGCCACTAAATCGGGTTGTTCGACTGCGACGGTGCCCAAGATAGCGCGTTGTACTCCGGTGGCAAGCAGATTGGCGACACTTTGGCGATCGCGCAAACCACCCCCCACCTGGATCGGCACATCCACCGCTCGCACAATCGCTTCAATCACTGGCAAATTCACCGGATGTCCAGCCTTAGCTCCATCCAAATCCACCAGATGCAATCGGGGAGCACCCTGCTCGACCCACTGCCGCGCCACTGCCACCGGATTTTCGTCAAACACTTCCGATTGAGCATAATCGCCTTGATACAGCCGAACACAGCGACCTTCTAGCAGATCAATGGCTGGAATCACATCCATGACTTCAACTATCCCTTA
>DATNPE010000159.1:0-5747 GCA_036703355.1 Allocoleopsis sp.
CTGGTTTTAGGCTTTTGGCGTTTGATGAGAACTTTTATCTTGCTCAGTACCCTGATGTAGCTAATGCGGTTTCCACGGGGGCTTTCTCCAGTGGCTTGGATCACTTTCAACAGTTTGGCCAGTTGGAGGGCCGCCTTTCTAATCCCAACGCTGCGATTTTCGATGAGGGTAATTACCTTTTTAACAACCCTGATGTGGCTGACGCGGTTGCCGCAGGAATTTTTGCCAGCGGTTTTGAGCACTTCCAACAGTTTGGTCAGTTTGAGGGCCGTAACCCCAGTATTTTGTACAACGAGGAATTCTATCTCGCGAACAACCCTGATGTGGCTGCTGCGGTTACTGATGAGACCTTCAGGAGTGGTTTTCAGCACTTCGTTCAGTCCGGGCAGTATGAGAAACGAGATCCCAGTGAGTTCTTCAGTGACAGCCTCTATCTCTCCAACTATCCTGATGTGGCTGCTGCAATAGGAAATGGAGCTTTCAGAACTGCTTTTACCCATTTTGTTCAGTTTGGAGAGAGAGAAGGACGAGACGACAACTTGTTGTTCAATGAAAGCTACTACCTGGCACAAAATGCTGATGTTGCGACTGCTGTTACCAACGGTATTTTTAAGAGTGGGTTTGACCACTTCATTCAATTTGGTCAAAGAGAATATCGGGCTCCCAGTGAGTTGTACAACGAAAGCTACTACCTGGCGGAGAATGCTGATATTGCGGCTGCTGTTGCTAGTGGTGTCTTTAAGAGCGGTTTCGACCACTTCATTCAATTTGGGGAACAAGAAGGTCGCTTTACGTTAGCACCCGTTAGTCTTGATGGTGGCGATGGCGATGACATTCTCTATGGTGGTGCTGGTGGTCGCGTGATCATGACGGGTGGGCGAGACAGAGATCAATTCTGGATTGCTGACCAAGTATTACCAAGAACTGCAAACACCATCAATGATTTTGTAGTTGGGGTGGATGCGATCGTGATTAATCAGGTGGCAGGTGTGAGTGGTATTGCTGATCTGAGTCTGACCCAGCAAGGCACAAACACCTTAGTGAGTGCATTAGGTAAAGAGTTGGCAACTTTAGTAGGCGTGCAAGCAACCAATCTAAACAGCAGCAGCTTTATCTTTTCTGCAACTTCTCCAGTGGTTTAGATCTGGGAGATTGCAAGCTGCCTCCTGAAGTAGATATAGCGTGAAGAGCAACATCAACCTGATTCAAGTTTTAAGGCTTGGGTCAGGTTTTCTAATGTGGTATCTATCAATTGCAACTGATGTCGCTGGTGGGAGAGTTCTAATTGTTCGGTGGGGATAGGGAAGTTGAGGATGGGTTCGGTGGTGAGTTCGTAGTCGCGTAAGGCTGCTAAAGCCAAGGCGCTAAAGCGAGTGAGATAATCTCGTGCAGCATCATTGCAAGCTTGCTGAACTTGAGCAGTATAAGCGGCGCTAGAAGTAGGGGGTGTTGAGGTAGGAGTATCAGTCGTTTGGTTGAGTAGATAACTGGCTCCTCCTAAAACTGCGGCTCCTAACGGGCCTCCGAGAACCCAACCGAGACCTGTGGCGATCGCGACGGGGGTGGCATCGTTAGAAGAACTGGAGTTTTTGGTGGCGGGAGGTTCAGGTGGGAGGAGAACTTGGGGCGCTTCGGGAAAGGCAAACCACAGATCAGCAGGTCTAGGACAGTTGAGAAAATCACAGGCTTTGTAGACCCACTCAGCCAGCGATCGCTTTTGTTCGTTCCAGGCGGGTTTCAGTGTGTTGGTTTCCCAGGTGGTGAAGTCTAGGCGTTGGAGAGCATCGGCAGTACTGGTTTGGTAGCGATCGAGCAAGTTGGTGAGGGAGAGCCAATCACGGCGTTGGGCAGCACTGGCGGCAAATCCATCTTTGATCAGTTTTTGGGCTTTTTGGCGAATTTCTCCTTTCTTGTTGCGGGTTTGCTCGGCGGTGGAGATCTCCTGGGCGATCGCATCTCTTTTAGCTTGCAAGGCTTGTTGCACTTGGTTGGCTAACACGACTACACGCGGTAAACGAGGTTCTGTCTGACCACGCTGTGCTTGGACAATGCTTTGCAAAGCTGATTCAAACATCGGGAGTCCTGCTGTCTGAGCCGCAGCCATATCTCCTTTGAGCCGAGATCTCAGAGCAGGTAAGGCATCGACACGATATAGATTGCTGACCCCCGGCGGTAGGTGGGAACGGAAACTCTCTGCGACGAAGCGCATCCGGCGGTACACTTCTTTTTGGTCGTCTGGTTTCATTAAGTTGAGGAAGTTAACGACAAAGACCACCGTGGCAATGCCGCGATCGAGCAACCAATCCCGCAGGTTTTCGCGCTCTCCTAAGGTCATTAGTTTGCGACCATCCAAGACTTGCACGACCAAATCTGCGGTTAGAAGTTGATCTTTTACTAAGGCATCTTGAGCTTCGCGATCGTTGGTTCCGGGTAAATCTAGCAGTTCTACACCTGTTTGCAGAAAAGGATGGGGGCAGTAGACCTCAACCGCAGTCACATCTTCTCGCATTCGCCGCTGATCATCCAAGATGGCAAACCGTTTCAGGATATCGGTGCCTGCTTCGGAAATCTCAGAGCCATTATTCAGTAGAATGCGAGCCGATAACTCAGACCCGTACTTAACGCGAATCGCTGCGCCTGTGGTGGGGATTAGGTCAATGGGGAGGGCTTTTTCACCCAGGAAGGCGTTTAGCAGCGTGGATTTGCCGTAGTTGAAGGGGCCAAACACTGCGATCCGAAAATCAGGACTGGTCAGGCGATCGCAAACAGCCAGGACATCCTGCTTCAGAGGCGAGTTTGGTTCTAGGTCTACTAGGCCGACTGCTGCTTTGAGACTCGTTAACAGATCCTGTTCAGTGGGGGGCGACTGCATACGTTTGGTTTGAGAGCCTGTGTACAAGATATCAATCTCAAAAAATTTGTCTAGAAATGTCTGGCATGGCGATCGCCAGAACCGATTTAGATCAACTCTGCCTCAAGCGGTACGAATGAATCTGTGAGGCCCCCTAAGCTGAGTGAAAGATTGTAAAAGCCTGAAGTGAGTTTTGAGACATCTCTTAATTTCACTGTGCTGATTTGTTAGGAGCCTGAGGTCAAGATTATGTTTTTCCATAAAAAAGAACCCATTCATACAGTGCAGGTCGATGAACCTAATCCTCGCTTTGCTCAATTGCTGCTAGAGCAGTTTGGTGGTGCTACTGGAGAACTCTCGGCCGCCTTGCAGTACTGGGTGCAGTCTTTCCATGTGGAGAATGCTGGGATTCGAGACATGCTGCAAGACATTGCGATCGAAGAGTTTAGCCACCTGGAAATGGTTGGCAAGTTGATCGAAGTTCATACGAAAAATGTGGATCAAACAGAAGCTTATAAGAGTACGCTATTTGCGGTGCGCGGCATGGGGCCTCATTTTCTAGATAGTCAAGGCAATGCTTGGACTGCCAACTACTTGAACGAAGGCGGAGATGTGGTGCGTGACTTGAGAGCGAATATTGCCGCTGAAGGTGGGGCTCGCCAGACCTACGAAGAGTTAATCAAGTTATGTACCGACGAAGGAACTAAAAAGTCTCTCGTGCATCTGCTGACAAGGGAAATTTCCCACACACAGATGTTTATGAAAGCGCTAGATTCGCTGGGCAAACTCACGGACCCCATGTTTGGTAATATTCAACCGGATGAAACCGTAGCCCTTTACTACAACTTATCCACCAATGGTGATGGCCCAGATGAGCGCGGTCCTTGGAACTCTGAACCCACCTTCCAGTATGTCGCTGATCCGCTGAATGCTCCTGCTAAGTAGATCGCTAAATGAGTCAGCGAAAGCTTTCTAGGGCGATCGCTCTCAACTCCTAAGCAAGCTTTGGTAAGCTGCCTCAACGGTTTGACTGTCAGAGAGGACAGATTTTTCAATTCCCTTGAGGCGGTTGATTTCATTATCGCGATTGATTTCGTGGGATGTTTTTTGCTGTAAGAGGTTGTCTAACTCGGACTTGCGCGATTGAATGTCATCATTGATTCGTTTGATTACCTCGCGCTCGTAGGAATCAAAACATTCTTGAATGGCGCTGTAGATTGGTTGCCATTGCTCTTGAGCCACTTGCGGTAGATGTTTCACTAGTTCTTTTTTCGTGGCTTTTACTAGTTCTTTACGGGCTTGATCCGCCTGCACCACTCCCATCCCCAAGCCGATTAAACCCAACCACAAGGGGCCGAGCATGATGCCAAACACTGACGAGGCCACTACCGCAATGCTGGTGACGGTGAGGAAGTTGAGCAGGATGTTTTGCCAATCGAAGCCTGCCCCCGCCATCGCCACACCCGCTAAGTTGCCTCTAGCCAGAGAGACTAAACCCATGGCCCACTTGGCCCAAGCAGGAGAGTCATCTTCAGCAGAGGCATTGGTGCGAGTTTGAATCTTTTGTCCGGTTAGTTTTGCGGTGATTTGGTCAGTAACTTGGGTATAAGAAGCTCCATAGTTGGCGGCGCTGTTGGAGAGCTGAGTAAAGGCAGCTTCCATATCCTTTTGCACCGTCAGGCTCCAGGCACAGAACTTGTCATTGACATATTGCTGAAAGGCTTTCTCCAGTTCTGCCGCAAACGCTTCTCGCTTGCCCTGGCTGAAAAAGTCCATGAATTGCAGATTTGGCTGGTATTGCAAGAAGTCTTGCTCGAAGGTATGTTCCAGGTTCAGCACATAAGTCCGGAAGGAATCAGCGATCGCTCTAGCTCGACGATCTCTCAAATTGCGGATCTCATCTTGAAACTGGTCGCGAATTTCGGTGAGTTTAACAAACTCTGGTTCTACTGAGCTAATCCGTTGTTTGAGTTCATTCACATCTTGATCCAGCAGAGGGATACGACGGGCGATCGCTTCTCCCACATGAGTTGCCGCCTGTCGTGCCAAAGTTCTAGCTTGCCGCAATTCAGAGATGGCTCGCTCTTGAGTCAAAAAGATATTCAGTGCTCCCATAAATTCCGGGAAACCTGTGCCAGCGAGAGATGCCTCTGGGTTTTTGACTCTGAGACGCAAAGCTTTCAATGAAGATAATTCAAACACTCGTTCTTCGTAGAGGTCGTAGCCATCAGCCATACAATACTCTGCTAAGTTGGCTTTAAAGACTCGCCGCAACTTGGTTTCCGCTTCTTCGAGTTCTTCCGCATCATCAGGGTCAATCAAGCTCTCTCGTACTTGATCCCAGGCATTCGCCAGGAAGAAAACGGTTAGACCTCGGCCCTTGATGTAATTTTCCAGGTAGCGGCGTTCGCCTAAGGTGCAAGGCTGAGAAGCCCGCAGAACAAATAGAATCGCATGGCAGTTGTTGATATAGCCAAGGGATAATTCATTTCGTGCTTCGGTATCGTTCAACCCTGGGCTATCGACAATTTCTACACCGCGTTGCAGCAGGGGCAGCGGATATTCAACGATCGCGCAATCGATATTGGGGAACGCTTGTTTCTTCTGTTGTTCGAGTTCTTTGGCTTCTCCCGGATCAATGGTGTAGCGCTGCTTGAAGGTTTTGAAGTCGAGCTGTTCCGGACGAGTGCCATCATTGAAGTGAACCGTTACTTTCTTCTCAGCGCCATAGCGCAACACCATGAGGATGGCGGTGCAAGGATTGACATCACTGGGGAGTAGATTCTCTCCGATTAGGGCATTGAGCAGAGTGCTCTTGCCCCGCTTCATGTCGCCTAGGACCAAGAGCCGAAACACACCCTGCTGCAAGTTTTTGCTAGCAACTGCGAGGTCTTCA
>DATNPE010000160.1:0-3712 GCA_036703355.1 Allocoleopsis sp.
GGCTGGATCAGCGGGAGCAATGTGGATTTGTGCCCGGATGCCATCATATTTATCCTCAACCGCAAACTCTCCTGGCAATAGTCGGGATACTTCTGCCAAATCCTCGGCGGGGCTGGCCAACATAAACTTGATCGGGTGAAATAGCTGCATTTGGGCTTGCTCTAGCTGGTTGTGGCGGGCCAATACAGCCGTTGTCCCAATATCTCCCAGCAACATATTCACCCACTGAATCCGCTCTACTTTTTGCTTCGCCAAACGCGCGATCGCATCTTCTACCGCCCCTTCCTTGAGACCAATTCGCAGATCTCCCGATAACAGCTTGACTAAATACTTGGCTTCTAGAGGAGTCGCCCGTTTCAGCAGCTTTACCACCCACTCTAATTTGCGCTTAGAGCCTTTAGTCTTGGCAATTTGCTCCAGGGCGATCGCCACATCCGTGAGGTCCAGGGAAGATAGGGCGCGATCGGGAAACACAGCAGCCGTTACATCACCCAAGTCTCCCAGTTTAACCAACTGGGTCTTCAGCGTCTCCAGTTCAATTTCTGTAATCAGCATCAAAGCTGACAGTAGCGTTGCTCCTCCAACTTTGGTGGTTCTTTGCTCCTTTAAAGGAAACACATAGCCCGCAAAATAACGAGCCGCATAAGCGAGATGCTCATCATTGAGACTATTAAAGTAATGACCTAGTAGAGCAGACTTAGCCAAGCGTTTCGTCGTGGCCCCCACCTGTTCTGCCACTTGAGCAAACCGCAAAAAAGTACCTGTCTGAGGAGTTGGGCTAGTGCCAACCTCAGTGGTCATTGCAAGAGGGGTGGGTGAGTGAGTACCCATATCTCTCTGAGTCACCGGTGGTAAAGCGACTTGTATCGAGTTGCCCAGCAAAACGGTTCTCCCTTAGCAGCGTTTTGTGAAGCTCACTCTAACCAGAAAGGCAAAAATAACAGAGAACTCAACCAGGAATAGTTCCAAGATAGTGAGGCTGAGGGGTGATAGCCTCTATCTTTCGGCACGACTCGCAAGGCTAGCTGGCCTCCACTGCCTTACCAAAAGACTGACTGCTGAAAGATCTGACTTTCTCCTGACCTTTTCTGACCGCTAAGAGGCAGAGCAACAAGCTAAAGTTAGCTGGGAGTTAAGTATTAGCGATTGGAGCCAGCCAGATTACCAACATGAAGCTGTTAGATATGTAACTCGTAAATCCACTTCAAGCAAGTAAAAATTTATACCTAAATAATCTACTATGATTTTATCCAAAACTTAGTGGATGTTTTTTAATGTCAATTTTTTGAGGAATAGATTGCCAAGATTTTAAGGTTTTGATTATTTTTTAATTATTATTTTTTAATATAGCTAATTTCCTTAAACCCATTCTGAGCAGAGCTTTAAACTCTCCCAACTTTAAAATTAATAGAAAATTCAGAGCCTATAGATGATCGCTTTCAATACATTCGATAAAGCATCAAACTATTATAAAGAATTCTATAAAAAGACTGTGAAGCGAGAAAGCATGTAATAGATTTTACATACAGGGTGATGTATCGTCGATGTGTATTCACTGAGTAAGTGTTGTTAGTACATCGAAGCAAACTGGCGGTAATTACATAAACCCGTCAGATGACTGAATCAGGATTTCGTCTGCCGCATGGCTCTGGCTGCTGTCACAGCATCTTTGATGTTGAGCAATTGGCCTGACCCATTGCGATCGCGCTAACCATTTTTATCTCCGTGAAACAGAAAAGTTGTGGTGACCATCGTTGCCGCTCTGATTCTGCTGCCGTTCCCTTATTCAACTGTTTGAGATCAGCCCATGACCGCTACTTTGCAAAACCTCCCGTCTGCTTCTCCCGACCTCAGCCATCCAGCCGCTAGCCGCGAAATTGTCTTCATCGATCCAGCCGTCACCGATTACGCAGATTTAGCCGCAGGGGTGCGATCGGGTGTTGAGGTTATTGTGTTAGAGGCAACAGCAGATGGAGTGGAGCAAATTAGCCGCTTTTTAGCTCAGCGTCGAAATTTAACCGCGGTGCATCTGGTGGCTCACGGCTCCCCCGGACGAGTGCAACTGGGCACCAGCGAACTAAGCCTAGAAACCATCGATCGCTACTCCTGGGACCTGCAAGCCTGGGCCGAATCCCTCACCCATACCGCAGAGTTGCTGCTCTACGGCTGTGAAGTTGCCCAGGGCGATCGCGGTTGGATCTTTGTCAATATGCTGCATAGCTTGACAGGCGCGGATATTGCAGACTCCCCCATCAGTCGCCTTACTGATACCAAGTAAACTCACACAACGCGATCGCCTCCTCTTAAAAATAGAGGAAGCGATCGCTGTTTTCATCATTCTGGGTTCTCTATCGCATTACTAACCGACGACGTGGACGACGGCTGATCAGCAGTAGGGCGATCGCGGCTATGCCAAGGACTATTCCTGGTTCTGGAGTACTTTCCATATTTTCTGGGTTGTCATTGTCGCCTACGCGATTAAAGCGGTCTTTATTTAGCTCGGCTTGGCGCAAAGCTTCTCTTTGCTCATCGTTGACGAGCACGATCATGGAGGAATAAGGACTCACAATCTTAAGTTGTTTGGCGATCGTATGCACTGTATCTAGCTGAGCCAGTTGAGGGTTTGCCATATCTTTGCCTAAAGCCAAAATGAGCTGTCGTGCAGCCAGAGGAGCGAAGGTATCCGGGTTTTTGGGAGTAAACCGTGGGGGTTTAGCTGGATTACTCACAGGCTTAGACTGATCACTTTCTGAGGGAGAAGTGTCTGGAGAGGCGGTTGGAGGTGAAGCTGGTTTTTCGACAAACCAGGCATAGCCATCTGCCACTGTGACAACTTCTGGCCCTAAAGCCGCTTGAGTCGCTTGGCGTTGCAACGCTGCGGGAATATTAGAAACTGTACCCCCACCGTTAGCTTGGATGATTTTGAGGATGGTGTCGTCATAGGCGATCGGTTGTTCTCCCAGATGTACCATCCATAAAGGAGCAGAGAGAGTTGCGATCGCCTTTTGCTGATTCTTGCCGAGTTCGTAGCTACCACCATCCGTTAACAACAAGACACCATCATAAACGGTGTCACCCTGTAGGCGGGTGTATTGCCGTAACATCTGAGTGGGTTGTAAGGTGCCGTAGAAGGCTATTTTGGCTGGATTGAGCTGACGAATATCATCAAGGCGTTGAGGTTTCGCATTGGCGGCTCCAGTGATATAGAGATCCACATCATTATTGACGAGGCTGTTGTCAGCAAATCCATGTTGTTTTAGCCACTCAATTGCCTGATTCAGCTCTTTGAGATGGGTTGACATACTGTAGGAGCTGTCTACTACGACTGCAAACCGTTGGTTTTGCAAAGATGTGTAGTCTTTGAGCGTAACTGGTTTCGCCGAAACTTGATAATCTCCCAACTCAACTTGATGCAAGCTGGGTGAAGTTTGGCTGCTGACTGGCAGAAAAGCAGGGAGCCAATTCTTCTGGTTTAACAGGGGTGATTGCCCATTGTAGAAACGTTGGGTTTTGCGGTTCCAAAAGACATTGCGCTTCTCGGTGAGTTGCGGTAATGCCCATCCTTGAGGTTGTCGCATTACTTTGTAGGTCAGCCACAGATGCATCTCTGTCGGGCGATCGCTGGGTACTGCTTCTTCAGATAAGGGTTTGGGAGGAATGGGAAACGCCCGTAAGCGGTATTGCTGCGGCCCTACCTGTTCTAACAAGGCTG
>DATNPE010000161.1:0-9235 GCA_036703355.1 Allocoleopsis sp.
CCTGCCAAACTTAAGGTTAATCCTGTAAACGGTACTAGTAAGCCAAATACAGGAAGAATAGCCCCGCTTATGGTAGCGATCGCAGCAGCAATGGCGGCACGTTGGTTTCTCCCCAAGCCCCAGGCCAAAATTAGGATCACGGGAGCTAAGATGGCCCAGGCAAAAGCAGCGGGAATCAGGCGGCTGAGGTAGGTGAGGGTTAGGAGACTGGCGAAGAAAATTCCAGAGGCGATCGCCACATCTCGGAGTCTCAATGGCACCGAGAGATAGAGCACCAAGAGCCACCAGAGCAGGAGCGCAGGAGCCAAGAGCAGCAAGCGAGGCAACACCCCTGTATTGCGGACTGGAGCGGTGGCGGTGAAGACACCAAAGGGATTCAAGACCGAGACATTATCGGCAAACTCCCAAGTGAAGCGAGTGCCACGCCCTTCGGGTTGCATTTTGGTGGGCACAATACCACTGGCAAAATCAGCGCCCGGAAAGTTGGCCAAAGCGGTCAGCCGAAAATTGGAGAGCAACTGTGAGCCAGCGTTATAAACCCAACGAGGGCCACCTAACGCTTGATAGACAATATGAAACTGCGCCGTTTCGTCTGGGGCGAGACGGAGGGGAAACGCATAATTACCTGGTTGAGGCGATCGCAAGCGCTGTCCGCTACGTTCTACCCGGTAGTCTTGCAGCAGTGTGTAACCGACTGGAGGAGGTGCTTCAAAGAAAAAATCTTCGGTGGTGTCCAGGCTGTTTGTCACCTCGTAGTTACCATCAAAGCCCACCTGATACAGGAGACGATTGGTAACAGGGTCAGTGGTTTGGCGTAGCTTGACTTCTACTTGAGTTTGGCTGGGGGTTAGAAAACGGCTGACTTCTTGAGTGCGTTTCTCCTCCACCACTTGTCCATTTACAACTATATTCGTGGTGTAAGGTTCTTCTACGGTGTAGCGCAATTGTGGGGCAGTATGTTCCAGGCGTTCTCCGGCGACGTTACTGGCGATCGCGGCGATTCGGGCTTGCTCCCAGTGGTGATAACGATTGGCCAGGGTAGAACAGAGAAAAAAGCCACTGACTGTGATCAATAGAATTAGGGTGGCATGTTGCATCGTTCGCAGTAGGAGGCTGTATTGCGGCATCCATGTTTCTGTCCAGAGAATTTTGGTGCGGCGACCTAGGGAGAAGTTGAGCAGTGCGATCGCCACGCCTAAAAGACCTGTGAGGACAACAAACAGCAGAAACAACTTCATTCCCTGCTCCCCGAATTGGATCAACTCCTGGGGATGGGTGAGGTCAGGGAGAGAGGGGATTCCCTGAGAGGTTGGATTCATGGTGGTTAAAGCTGAAGAGAATGGCTCCCTAGACTACAGATTGTGGCATTTAGATTCCGCGATCAGCAAACTCTTCAAATAATGAAACTTAACGCGGTTTGGTTCGAGTCCAACCAGACCTTAGACTTGAGAGTATGCCTTGCTTGATGCGCTGAATAATTTTAGAACCGACAATGACATTAACACTTTCCATCAACGACGCTCAGCGATTGCAACTCGCTCCCCTGGCTGCTCCTACCCGCTTGCTGTTGGGGCCTGGTCCTTCCAATGCTCACCCTGACGTGCTCGCTGCCATGAGCCAAACGCCAGTGGGCCACCTCGATCCCGCTTTTCTGCAATTGATGGACGAGATTCAGGCGCAGTTGCGCTACGTCTGGCAAACCGAAAACCCACTGACGATCGCGGTCAGTGGCACGGGAACGGCAGCAATGGAAGCCACCCTCGCCAATACAGTCGAGCCAGGGGATGTGGTGCTGGTGGGTGTGGCAGGTTACTTTGGCAACCGCTTGGTCGATATGGCTGGACGCTACGGCGCAACTGTGCAGACTATCACTAAGTCTTGGGGCCAAGTTTTCTCCTTAGAAGAACTCCGCACCGCTCTAGAAACTCATCGTCCGGCGATTCTGGCTTTGGTCCATGCTGAAACTTCCACCGGAGCGCGGCAACCCCTCGAAGGCGTGGGCGATTTGTGCCGCGAGTTCGACTGTCTGTTGCTGCTCGATACGGTCACTAGTTTGGGTGGTGTGCCCATCTTCTTGGATGAATGGAAAGTGGACTTGGCCTACAGTTGCAGCCAAAAAGGTCTGGGTTGCTCCCCAGGGGCTTCTCCTTTCACGATGGGACCACGGGCGATCGCGAAGATGCAGCAGCGTAAAACCAAGGTAGCCAACTGGTATCTGGATATGAACCTGCTGGGCAAATATTGGGGTAGCGATCGCGTGTATCACCACACGGCACCGATCAACCTCTACTATGGTCTGCGGGAAGCGCTGCGCCTGATTGCGGAGGAAGGCTTGGCGAACTGCTGGCAACGCCACCAAAAGAACGCGGAGTACCTCTGGCAAAGCCTAGAATCAATCGGCCTGACTCCCCACGTCGATCGTGAGTTCCGCCTCCCTACTCTGACCACGGTGCGGATTCCAGAAGGTGTGGATGGCAAAGCGATCGCCCGCCAACTCCTGAACGAACACAATATTGAAGTGGGAGGTGGTTTAGGTGAACTAGCAGGCAAGGTGTGGCGCGTGGGTCTGATGGGCTACAACAGCCGCCCCGAAAGCGTCGATCGCCTGATCGCAGCGCTGAAGCAAGTTCTACCCAACCAGTAAGTTCCTGTCGGCTAGAACCTCTCAACAAACAACTGTTGGGGCATCTCTTGTGGGTGCCCCGATTTTTAGCAAGAGGCGATCGCTCACTATGGTCACTAACTTGATTTCAATTCTCCGTCTGCTTGCCCAGATTCATTCAGCTCATTCATTTCGTCCAATAGTTCTTCCGCTTCCGTATCTCCTGCATCCGCTTGACGCAGCAAGTAATCGAAAACTTTATTAACTAATCGATTAGGAATATCCATCGCTATCCTTTTCTGAAATAGGGTTCAATCAATCGGTTTTACGAGCAGCCAGTTCTTGAGCAAAAGCTGTGCCCATACCCGCAGACGATCCGGTGATGAGAGCTGTTGTTATAGCCAGACAAAAAATAGAATAGTTACACCTTACAAAGCTTAGACTGACTTTTCCTCAACCAAAATGATGAATCAGCCACAGAAGAATGCACTACCGGACCCTTCATTGAGGTCTATCCGCAGCAAACTTTAGCTAATCGATATCAGCGCTAAGAATTGGCAAGCAGTTACCACGGTACCAGAGGGTGAAGTCAGTTTTAGATCAGTTCATCAACGAGGTTAAAACAGATGGTCAAAAAGAAAAAGAGTGAGAGGTCCTGGAGCTACAAACGTACTCCTGATGGTTGGGAAGTCTGCCTGGACGGTAAAAGTAAAGGCATTGTGGTCAAGGATGGTCCTGCCGAAACTCCTTGGAGATGGAAATCGCTAGGTAAGAGTGGAGGACTTCACTCGACCCGGAATGAGGCAGCAGCAGCGCTTTTGCAAGCGTATAAGGAAAGGTAGCAACAAGCTAGAGTTTTCTGTTGAAACAGAGCGATCGCCCGTCCACTCCTCAATGAGCAAAACATCGAAGGTGGTGGCGGTTTAGGCGAACTAGCAGGTAAAGTTTGGCGCGTAGGTCTGATAGGCTACAACAGCCGCCCCGAAAGCGTCGATCGCCTGATCGCGGCGCTGAATTAAGTGAAGGTCCGAACCGTTAGCGATCGCTGACTAACTTTGAAACTGCTGAAGTAGCCAAGCACCTACCTGAGATTGGTCTGTCTCGCGGCTGCGTTGGAGGGCTGTTTCTAGAGTGGCGATCGCTAACCCTGGAAACCCTTGCGACGCTTGAACTTTTATGCTGCAAAGATCTTCTTACGATTGACTCCATGAAGAATTCCAAGTTGTCCTAATCGCTGCACTTCTTTAATCATTTTATCTGCATAGTGAAGAGGCATAGGTAAACGGCTAGCAAAGAAACCGCTTGCTGGATGAAATTGACTAAGGCGAAAGACTTGCTCTGCTAGAAGAGCTAAAGAAGTATCACCATGAATTTTAACAACTTCTAACGGGCGAGCACTACCACCAGCCTTTGCTTGAGAGGTAATTAACCGAAAGATTTTGCCTTGTTGGATCGAAACACCTACACCAAGATGAGCATCTACATAGCCTGATCCGCTAGCTAAATGCGCTATTCTTCCTGCTCCGGATTTATGAACCTCAAGTAGATCAACAGCAATTCCCTCAGACTCTAGCTCTCTAATCGTTAAATTAAATTCATTATCTCGAACTAATCCATCTCTAAGTAGCAAAACTCTACGAGGGTGCCTCTGAGTTTCGCCTCTAAAGCGCTCAATGATATTGAGAGTCGCTTGCCAAATTGCTTCTCCAGAAAAACGCTCTCCAACCTGAGCTTCTGGTATTTCCCAACCTAAGCTTTGACCATCACCAAGCACGGCAAATGCGCTTGTGCCATAAAATAATTTTCGATTTGTACCAGCATCAAAACCAATAGCAATATCAGCAGCTTGATTGTGCTCTGGCATCCGTACTCCTACAGGTTGCCAGCCCGCCTTTACTAACAATCCAAGAGTGATATTAGTCGCTCTATAGTTGTCAGGACGAGACATAGGAAGCATAAACTGAAGAGCGATACCTGACTGCAAAGCTTCTCGTCGAAGACGAATTTTTACACCATCACTTAGCCAAGGACTTACTACCAGAACAGTTAGAATTCCTCTGGCAGCAAAATCCGACCAAAATCGTCTCCGCGCTAAATCTGTGTCTGGATACTCTTCTCTACACTTGGGTTCCTCTAAATAGAGATTGTTAAAGTTGCTAGCAATAGCGGTAGATATGAGTTGTGTACGAATGAGATTTGGCCACGCTCGCGAACCACTTAGGTCAAGACATCCAAACTTACTTTCACCTGTACGTAAACATCCCTTTTTGATTACTTCTTGAGGCTTCGATACAGTACCTGTTCGTGTAATAAGTGGTTCAGCTTCAAAACGAAAACCTGACAATTCTTGAGGTGCGGGTTGAGAGCTATCAATTCGATAAATGTTCTGAACAATCCATTTGGCAACCTCACTACCTTGCTCAAGTCGCTGAGCAATTGTTTTGCGAACATTTCTAAATACTTCTTTGGCTTCCGGTTGATCCTGCTCGGCAAGATAGCTCAAGATTTCCATTGAAATGCTAGGTCTCAGACGACGTGAAAGATGAGCAATTTCCCGATCAGAAGATCTTGCGTTAGCTCTTTTCACATATACGACTAAAGAAGCATCCACTTCTTCTGAATTTGCACCTCTTTCCCTATGGTATTCACCTACACTGATATTCAGTTCAGGAATCAAAACTGAGTTAGGGTGTTCTTGGCTTGTTGAACAAAATAACCATGAATTATGATCATAAGTATTACGTACATAGTCAATTGGAACTTCGCGGTATTGCTCTAACCAGTCATGAAGTAGCCAGGGCGTATAAAAGCGATGGTGGCTATCGATTTCGAGGCAAAGGCAACCTTCAGGGCTTATAGCAATGTCTAGCTGAACACCGCTATGAACTTCCCATCCTCTACCGCAGTTTTCAGCCTTTTTCTCATTCCACCAAATGAAACCACCGCTGGAGGTATAATCAAGCCTACGACCTGGCGCTTTGCGTAATTCTCCCTCTAACCACCGTCGGGAGAGTTGTTCTAAAGCTAAACGCTGTTTATAGCTTTCAGGAGCTAACTCTTCTTGTCCAATTAGCTCCAAACTCCAGCCATCCCCATTCAAACGCTCAGGCGCAATTTCCTCAGAAGTAACAATCCTACTCTCTAGCCTTGCACCAGGTACTTGGATATTCCACAAGATTCTGCTTGTCGCCTTGTAAATCTCTTCTGGTTCAGGGGACTTTTCAAATCTATAGTTATAAGCCCAAACATCTCGATCAGATTGGCTTAGTTCCCGAACAAGAAACCGATTAATACAAACATCTACTGACTGCGGCATAAAAGGTTAAGAACACTAAACGAGTATTGAGATTGCTGAGATTGCTGAAATCGTCATGCACCCCCAGATATAGGGGCTGCTTATTTTGCCTTACACTATATATCATCATTCCTGAAAACGGCAATGTAAGCTCAATTGAACCTCTAGTAAGCTAGATTGCATCTCCTAGATATAGCGATCGCCCATCAATGAGGTAATCCATCTGTTGTTCTTCCCTTACAGGGCAAACGCATTTTGCTCACTGCTCCGCGTAGTTATGCTGCTCGGTTATCGCAAGCTTTAATTGCTGAAGGGGCATTGCCGATTTTGATGCCTGCGATCGCGACTTGTCATCTAGAGAACTTCACAGCGTTGTATGTCGCGTTAGAGCATCTCGATCAGTATGACTGGATTGCCTTCACCAGTCGGAATGGCATCGAAGCATTTTTTGAGCGGACTTTAGTTCCTTTGCTGGGTTTGCCGAAGCGATCGCCGAATTTTTCGTGGATCAAGCTGAAAAAAAGTTCAGTAGGAGTTAAGTTAAGCTGCGATCGCTGCTTGCCATAAGCTAATAACAGCTATGTAGCAGGAGTCGCGTTGATGGCTGGACCGATTATTCCACCAGGGCAATATCGCAAACGGCTTAGCCGCTGGTTACTCAAGGACGACCGAACAAGTAAAGAAGGCCGACATACCAGACACGCTTGGTGGCGAGTCATGTGCCTCACCGGGGTAGACTACTTCTCAACCCTAGGGTATCAGCCCGGTATTGCTGCCCTAGCCGCAGGCACGCTCTCGCCATTTGCTACCTTGATTTTGGTCCTGCTGACTCTGTTTGGGGCATTACCCATTTATCGCCGGGTAGCTGCGATGAGTCCCCACGGTGAGGGATCAATTGCCATGCTGGAGCATTTGCTTTCTTGGTGGCAGGGCAAACTGTTTGTGCTTTGTCTCCTGGGCTTCGTGGCGACTGACTTTATTATTACGATCACGCTTTCAGCCGCTGATGCCACTGCCCACATTGTTGAAAATCCTCTAGTACCACATTTCTTAGATGGGCAAGCCATCCCGATTACTTTAGTCTTGATCGGATTGCTAGGCGCTGTGTTCTTAAAGGGATTTCAAGAAGCGATCGGACTCGCGGTTTCTTTGGTCGGTAGCTATCTACTACTGAATATCATTACGATCGGCGTTGGAGCCTATCACATTCTGCAAGACCCATCTGTCATTACCGACTGGCAAACAGGACTATTCGCGAGCCACGGTAATCCTCTCATGATGCTGGCGATCTCTGCGGTGCTATTTCCCAAGCTAGCCCTAGGATTGTCTGGGTTTGAGACGGGTGTAGCAGTCATGCCATTAGTCCAAGGCAGCGGTAGTGACGCGGAGGATCGTCCGAGGGGCCGCATTCGCAATACCCATAAACTGCTAACCACAGCCGCCGTGATCATGAGTGGCTTTCTTATCACAAGCAGCTTAGTCACTACATTGCTGATTCCAGCGGCAGAATTTCAAGCAGGTGGTAAGGCGAATGGTCGGGCCTTAGCCTATCTAGCCCACTCTTACTTAGGCGAGGTTTTCGGCACTATTTACGACTTAAGTACGATCGCGATTCTTTGGTTTGCGGGTGCCTCCGCAATGGCAGGGTTGCTCAACATTGTGCCGCGCTATTTGCCCCGCTACGGCATGGCTCCCGACTGGGCTAGAGCCACTCGCCCCTTAGTCTTGGTGTACACAGCGATCGCCTTTGTCGTCACCATTTTGTTTAAGGCCAATGTGGAGGCTCAAGGCGGCGCTTATGCGACGGGCGTATTGGTGTTGATGAGTTCGGCAGCATTTGCCGTGACCTTGGCAGCACATCGACGGCGATCGCAGCGAGGCAGAATTATCTTTGGCAGCATCACATTTGTCTTTTTATACACAACCATCGTCAACATCATTGAGCGTCCAGAAGGGATTCGGATTGCCGCTTTCTTTATTGGTGCTATCATCGCCACCTCTTTGATCTCTCGTGTCTGGCGTTCTACAGAGCTGCGGGTCGAGAAAATTGTCATGGATGATATGGCTCAAAGCTTTATTGCTCAAGAGAGTCAAGGTACGGTCAGACTGATTGCCAATCGGCGCAATGAAGGAGACGTGCGCGAGTACAGCTCAAAAGAGCGAGAAGTCCGAGACGATAATCACATTCCCGCTAAAGACTCGATTATCTTTCTAGAAATTCAGGTTTCTGATGCTTCAGAATTCGTAGAAACCATTTGGGTTCGTGGTGTGCAAGTGGGAGACTACCGCATCCTGCAAGCCAAGGGAGCCGCCGTTCCGAACACGATCGCCGCCATCCTGCTCTATATCCGCGACCAAACGGGTGAGCTACCTCATGCCTACTTTGGTTGGGCAGAGGGCAACCCGATTCAGTATCTACTGCGCTTCATTTTGTTCGGTGAAGGAGATATTGCTGTTGTCACTCGCGAAGTGCTGCGTAAGGCCGAAAAAGATCCAGAACGACGACCCGCTATCCATGTGGGTGGTTAAGAATTCGGTTGAGCGCTTATGGTGGACTGCTTCTATAAAGATTGGAGCCAATATCTTGCAACATCTAACCTGAGTTAGGTGGATGGAAACTGGAACGCCTGCAAGATCAAGGTGTTTCAGAGCGAGAGAGTTTAGGCGAATCTAAATTTCCTGAAGCTCGTTCTCCTTCCCCAGTCAGGAAGGGATGAGGAGTGAGGTCTCGATGCCATTTTCATCCAGCAAAGCACTATTGGTGAACGTTCCGGGATAATGTCTGTGGGGTGCGGAAACTATGAGATAGCCAAATGGGTGGCAGAACTACAGCCGCTCCATCTCAATGACATCAGCAAAGGGTGAGCCAGAATGATGGTGGAGGAAGCATTAGCAATCGTTGAGCGCATCTTACCTCAAGGACGGTTAAGCAAAATTCAAGCAGAAATCTTGCGCCAGTCCTGGGAAGGGAAGTCGTACACAGATATCGCTCTCACTTCTGGCTACGATGCTGGCTATATCAAGGATGTGGGGTCTCACTTGTGGCAACTGCTCTCCAAAGTATTAGGGGAAAAAGTCACAAAACATAACTTTCGGGGAGTATTGCAGCGCTTTATTCAACGAGAAGCAGCGATCGCCCAATCAGTGCCACAGCCAAGCACTTCACCGCTTATCCTTCCCAGCACTCCAGCAACGATCGCTCACAATTTACCTGTGCGTGACTTTAACCAAATTGTGGGGCGCGATCGCGAACTTTCCCAGCTAATAGAAGCGCTTACCTTCGATTGCCCCACTCACTGCATCAGTATCGAAGGCATTGGTGGCATGGGTAAAACCAC
>DATNPE010000162.1:0-2341 GCA_036703355.1 Allocoleopsis sp.
CGATCGCAGCTCTGGTGGGGGCGGCAGCAATACGAGACCAAGCTTATAAAGATATTTGTGTGGCTAAAGTGAAAGCTGCGCGATCGCAGTTAGCCCAGAACTTGCAGCAGCTAGGCTTCCGGGTATGGAATTCCCAAACTAATTTTCTGCTTACGCAACCATCCCAAAATAACGCGGAGCAAATTTATCTAGACCTAAAAGACCGAGGCATTTTGGTTCGCTACTTCCATCAACCTGGCCTCAATGACAAATTACGCATTACAGTCGGCACAGAAGCACAAAACCAAACTTTGTTAGAAGCGCTAAGCTCTTTGGTTTAGTTGCTAAGTCACAGCGTTTCCAAAGCGACTCTTTTGGCTGGGGGTGGGAAAGCTTTGTCTAATGTGGTCAACTCTTCTGGCGTGAGATGGAGGTTGAGAGCCGCGTAGTTTTCTTCGACGTGAGCGATGCTACTCGATTTAGGAATGACGATCACATTGTCCTGGTGCAAGAGCCAAGCGATCGCGACTTGAGCAGGGGTGACTCCGCGTTCTTGAGCAATTTGTTGTAAAGTGCGGTGAGTGAGTAAACGGCCTTGTTCTACAGGGGAGTAAGCCATGATGGGAATGTGATTTTGGCGGCACCAGGGCAACAGTTCCCACTCAATACCCCGACGCATCAAATTGTAGAGGACTTGGTTAGTGGCGATCGCGGCTCCTCCGGGTAGAGCCACGGCTTTTTTCATATCTGCCAGATCAAAATTGCTGACTCCGTAATCTCGGATTTTGCCCGCCTGCTTCAGCATTTGGAAGGCTTCGAGAGTTTCGGAGAGTGGAAAAGAGCCGCGCCAATGCAATAAATACAGATCGAGATAATCGGTTTTGAGCCGCTTCAGACTGCGCTCACAAGCAGCGATCGCGCCTTGACGGGAAGCATTGTGCGGATACACTTTGCTGACGATAAAAGCAGACGATCGCCGACCTTGAATTGCCTCAGCAATCACTATTTCAGCGCCGCCTTCGCCGTACATCTCTGCCGTGTCAATCAGTGTAATGCAGAGATCCAGTCCGTGTTGTAAGGCGGCAATTTCGGCTGAGCGTTGGCTGATAGATTCTCCCATACGCCAAGTGCCCATGCCCAAGACTGGAATTGATTGATCCGATGGTAAGCGAATGGTTTTCATGGCGGCTCTTTAAGCACAACTTTGATGAATGGACTTCTTGCAGGAAGTGCCACAGGAAAGCAATTTTGGAAAAGGATAGCGCATCTGGAGCCTCTCCACCTCTAACCACAGGGCGATCGCATCCTGCCTCAGAGAACTCTCCAGTACAGATGTCTCTAAGGGCAGTTATCGGCGGCAAAAATGCTGTCTAGACTGGGATCAGGTATTGACAAATCCGATGAGTAAGAGCCCTTCATCCCATTCTCAGAGTGTGGCAGACGAACTAATTGCTGACTTGAGACAGGAAGGTCAACTAATTAATTTGATTATTCAAGGATGTATTGAGCTGCGTTGGGCGACAAGTCCAGAAGAGCAAGACATTGCGACAGCGATTATTTACAATGCTTTTGAAACCTATGCCCTAGAGCGAGGTCTGTCTCTAGAAGCGGCTGAGCGGTTTTGTGAACGGCATTTAGATGATCTGATTCAAAGTGTTCTGGCAGTTTTATGAAAGTGTCTCCCCCCGAATCTCAATCCACCTCACGCTCTGGCAGGGGTTTGGCGATCGCGACGCTCGTTGCCATCATTGCCACGTTATTGGTGAATGCCCTCTCCAATTTTCTCCCGATTGCAGGTCTCAATATTGGCGAGATCGCGAACACCATTCTAGGAGGAGTCCAGATCACCCCTGCCAACTATGCTTTTGCGATTTGGGGCTTGATCTATACTGGCCTGATCGCCTATGGCCTGTATCAGCTCGGTCCTGCTCAGCGCCAAGATCCCACGATTCAGCGGGTAGATACGCTGCTGATTGTCGCTTGCGTAGCTCAAATTGCTTGGGTCTATCTTTTTACCCTGCAACTCTTTTGGCCTTCAGTGGTGGCGATGACCGCTATTCTGCTACCGCTGATTGGGGCTTATTTGCAGCTAGGAATTGGCAAAGTCCGAGTATCGCGCGATCGCCAGTGGTTTGCTCAGGCCCCTTTTAGCATCTATTTGGGGTGGATTTCGGTTGCTACCATCGTCAACGTGGCTTCAGCACTGTACAGCTCTGGTTGGAATGGCTGGGGTTTGGATGCTACCAGCTGGACGGTTGTCATGCTGGTCGTGGGCACAGTGATTGGCGCGATCGTGGCAGTACAGCGAGCTGATATTGCCTTTACGTCGGTGTTTATTTGGGCCTTTGTCGCGATCGCCCTG
>DATNPE010000163.1:0-8552 GCA_036703355.1 Allocoleopsis sp.
TCGATGTACAGATGTTTTGAGCGTTATACGGCGGGCAATGATCCCATCCTCAAATTAGTGGCGATCGAGGTTGCTGAAGTCACAGCCAATGTCTTTTTCCATGCCACCAGACCGATTGCTTTACAACTGCAATCTACGACAGGCCAGGAACTCCGCTACTTTGGCATGTGCCACAATCAAGTTGAAAATACTCACACTTTGCATCTGCCAGATTCGATGCAGACTCTTCGCAATCTGGAAGTTTCTGAAGAAACCTATCAGAGAGCGTTGGAGGTGGTTGAGCAAGGCTTTGAATTCTTTAATGACTTGGTGCAAGAGTTCTTGGTTTATATGCAAAATCATTCTTATCAAGAACCATTTGGGCCAGCTGCTGAAACTCAAATTTCTCTCAACGCTGCCTAAAAACTAAATTGTGATCTTCTGAGTCTGCTCCTTAGCTTTCAAAATTGAGAGTTAGGGAGCAGGCTCTTTTGAGGCTATCTTCAAGCTCTCAGTAGATTCTCCTATTTCTTCGTTCTCAGTAAATTCTCGCACTACTTAAATCTTATTTAATTAATCTGTAATGTCTGCATCTGTTCTTTAGTAGGGAATTATGGTTAGGTTACGGCACCACCCTAGCTTTCAGCAAACAACAGCTATTTTCTGAGCAACTGCATCTATGATGGACGGATTGATTAGCATTTCTGGTTATAAAACTAGCGAATTAATTTACAGCAGTTCTCGAACTCTGGTGTATCGAGGCTGGCGCGAGAAAGACCAAATGCCAGTCATGATTAAGTTGCTAAAAAATTCTTACCCTAGCTTGGTGGAGTTGGCTCAGTTTAAAAACCAATACACCCTAGTTAAACCCTTAGATTTACCAGGAGTCGTTCGTCCCTATAGCCTAGAAAACTATCAAAATCGGCTGGCTTTGGTGATGGAAGACTTTGGCGGCATTCCGCTCAAGGACTACCTACCGTTGCAAGATCGTTCCAATACCTGCTTTGTCGCTGAGTTTTTACAGATTGCGATCGCCCTAGCAACAATTTTAGATGCATTATATCAACAGCAAATTATTCATAAAGATATTAAACCTGCCAATGTTCTGATTCATCCAGTTACTAAGCAAGTTAAACTAACTGACTTTAGTATTGCTTCGCTGCTTCCTAGAGAGACTCCAACCGCCACTAGTCCCACCGTATTGGAGGGAACTTTAGCCTATCTCTCACCAGAGCAAACAGGACGGATGAATCGGGGAATTGATTACCGTACCGATTTTTACTCTTTAGGCGTAACTTTCTACGAAGTATTAACTGGACAACTGCCTTTCCAGTCTGATGACCCGTTGGAATTGGTGCATTGCCACATTGCCAAGCAACCGTCCCCGGTGTTTCAGAGCAATCCCGCCATTCCCCGGATGATTTCAGATATTGTCCATAAGCTAATGGCGAAAAATGCCGAGGATCGGTATCAGAGTGCTTTGGGATTACGGCATGACTTGGAAGTTTGTCAGCAGCAGTTGCAGAGCCACGGCACCATCCGGCTGTTTAAACTGGCAGAGCGGGATATTTGCGATCGCTTTGGCATTCCGGAAAAGCTATATGGGCGAGATGCAGAAGTCAAAAGTCTGCTAGCGGCTTTCGATCGTGTGCAGCAAGGGGCGACAGAACTCATGCTAGTGGCTGGGCTCTCTGGCATTGGCAAAACAGCAGTGGTTAATGAAATCCACAAGCCGATTGTGCGGCAGCGGGGATATTTCATTCGCGGCAAGTTTGATCAGTTCCAGCGAGATATTCCGTTCTCAGCGCTGGTGCAAGCGTTTCGAGATTTGATGAAACAACTGCTGACGGAAAGCGATCGCCAAATTGAACAGTGGCAGGCCAAGATCTTAGCGGCCTTGGGTGAAAATAGCCAGGTGATCATTGAAGTGATTCCGGAGCTAGAACAAATCATTGGTCAGCAGCCCCCCGCTCCGGAACTAACAGGTAGTGCAGTCCAAAATCGCTTCAATCTCCTTTTACAGAAATTTATCCAGGTCTTTACCTCTCAAGAACATCCACTCGTTATCTTTCTCGATGACTTGCAGTGGGCTGATTCGGCTTCCTTAAAGTTGATGCAGCTCTTGCTGAGTGAGTCCGACAGTCATTATCTACTGCTGATTGGTGCCTATCGCGATAATGAAGTCACCGTTGCCCACCCGTTCATGCTGACTCTGGAGGCATTGCGGCAGGCCCATGTGACCATTCATGGCATTGCTCTAGCTCCCCTCAACCCTAGCGACCTCAATCAGTTGGTTGCAGAGACTTTAAGTGAGTCTTTAGAGTCAGTGCGATCGCTGAGTGACCTGATCTACCAACGCACCCAAGGCAACCCGTTTTTCAGTGCTCAATTCTTCAAATCGCTCTATGAAGATCAATTGATCACGTTTGACTATGCGAGTGGGCGTTGGGATTGCAATCTCAAACAAATTCAGGCTTTATCCCTCACCGAGGATGTGGTCGAGTTTGTCGCTTTACAACTGCAAAAACTGCCAACCTCCACGCAAGAGGTGCTAAAACTGGCAGCTTGTATCGGCAACCAGTTTGATTTAGCGACCCTGGCTGTGGTGTCCGAGCAATCCTTAGCAGAGGTGGCCAAAGAGCTATGGCCTGCCTTGAAAGAGAGTCTGATTTTGCCTCAAGGTGAAGGCTATAAGCTGTTTCAAGGAGACGAAGCAGCGGTTTCAGAGGCGACAGAAACCAATGCTGGGACCCATGCAGTTAACAGCTTGAGTCTGGGTGCTTGTGTGTTTAAGTTCTTGCATGACCGAGTGCAACAAGCAGCCTACTCATTAATTCCAACCGAGCAAAAACAAGCAACTCACCTGAGCATTGGGCAATTGCTGCTCAGTAGTATTCCGGTTGCAGAGTGGGAAGAAAAGATTTTTGAGATTGTCAACCAGTTGAACATGGGGATCGGCTTGATCACCGAGGTAGGCGATCGCAACCAGCTAGCTCAGCTCAACGCGATCGCTGGGCAGAAAGCCAAAAACTCGACAGCCTACGGTTTAGCGGTTAAATACTTCACGACTGGGATCGAGCTTTTACAGGTGCGAGGCTGGTCTACCCATTATCACTTAGCCTTGACCCTTCATGAAGATGCTGCCGAGGCTGCTTACTTAGGTGGGCAATTTGAGCAGGTGCCTCTGTTGGCACAACCTTTATTAGAGCAGGTGAAAGAACCGCTGGATCAAGTCAAAGTTTATGATGTGATGATTCAGGCAGCAGGGGCGCAGAATAAAGCCCTGGAAGCGGTCTCGATCGCCCTCTCCTTTTTACAGGAATTGGGACTGGAGCTATCCATGACTCCCACCTCCGCAGATATCCAGCGAGAACTCGCCAATATCACCACTGCTTTGGCCGATCGCCCGATTGAGGATTTGATCAATCTACCCGCCATGACCGAGGCGCGATCGCTGGCAGCTATGCAGATCCTGGCTAGCATCACAGCCTTTTCTTACCAAGTGGTGCCTGAACTATTTCTCATGGTGGTGACTCAGCAGATCTATCTGTCGATTCATGCTGGCAATGCTGCGTTCTCGGCTTTTGCCTACGCGAGTTATGGTTTCATTCTCTGCGAAGTCTTGGGAGACGTTGAAGCTGGCTATCAGTTCGGCAAACTGGGCACCGATTTACTCGCCAAAGTGCCCGCCAAATTTGTCACCGCCAAAACCATCAAACCTTTAATGGTCTAGTCCGCCACTGGAAGGATCATCTGCGTGACACCCTGAGCCCTTTGCTCGATGCCTATACAATCGGTCTAGAAACAGGTGATTTAGAGTTTGCGGCCTATTCTCTGCGGACCTGTTCTTACGCGGCCTATTTCATGGGACGAGAACTCTCGACCTTACAGCAGGAGATTGCCACCTACAGCGAAGCGATCGCTCAGATGAAGCAGACAGGCACGTTCTACTGGAATGAGCTGTATCGGCAAGCGGTACTAAACTTACAAGGCAAAGCCGACGATCCCTGCCACTTGACCGGAAGCGCTTATAGCGAAGAAACCATTTTACCGCTGCATGTAGAAGCCAATGATGTCTGTACTCTGATGCACTTTCACTTCTGCAAGCTTCAGCTCTGTTATTTGTTTGCTGACTATGCTCAAGCTCAGCATCATGCCACTGAAGCCGAACGCTGCCTCCCCGGAGTGACAGGGCAAAGCATCATTCCACTGTTTTACTTCTATGATTCCCTGATTATCCTGGCTGGGGCTGCTCCAGATCAGCCACCTTTGACAGCGGAGGCATTGACCAAGGTTGCCGATCACCAAGTCAAGATGCAGCGGTGGGCGCAGTATGCCCCTGCTAACTATTTGCACAAATTTGAACTGGTGGAAGCAGAGCGGTTGCGAGTCCTAGGACAAATGGCTGAGGCGGTGGATTTTTACGATCGCGCCATCAAACATGCTCAAGCTAACGAATATCTTCAAGAAGAAGCGCTTGCCAGTGAATTAGCCGCTAAGTTCTATTTTGGTTGGAATAAAGAAGCGATCGCTAAAGTCTATCTCATGAATGCTTATTATGGCTATGTGCGTTGGGGAGCATTCGCCAAAGTGAAGTCGCTCGAGCAACAGTATCCGCATCTGTTGGCCTCGATTTTGCAACCGGAGGAGAACCGAATCAATTCTCAAAGTCGGATGACCACGACCACTGGCGATCGCAGTAGCTCCACGATGTCGGAAGCCCTAGACTTAGCTACCGTCATGAAAGCATCGCAAGTGCTCTCTGGCGAAATTGAGCTAGACAAACTACTGGCGACCTTGATTAAGGTTGTCTCCGAAAATGCGGGGGCTGAAACCTGTGTCTTGCTGCTTCGTCATGAAGATCGCTGGGTAGTGGCCGCAGAACAAACTTCTAACACACCATCAGCGGTCATGGTGGCGACTTCCGCTTTATTCACAACCAAGCTAAACTTAGGTCTGGCGACTGAACCTGTCACAAAGACTGCCACTACTCTCGGCAATGTGCCGCAGTCTGTCATTAACTATGTGGCACGGACTTCCGAAACGCTAGTCTTAGATGATGCTCGCACCGCCACAACCTTTGCCAGCGATCGCTACATCTTGCAGCAACAGCCCAAAAGTTTGTTGTGTACGCCGATTCATAACCAGGGCAAACTGATTGGCATTCTCTACCTAGAAAATAACCTCACAACCGGAGCCTTTACCCGCAACCGCTTAGAGATTTTACGTCTCTTAACCGTTCAAGCTGCTATCTCTTTGCAGAACGCCCTGCTTTACCAAAATCTGGCCGTAGCTAAGACCCAGCTTGAAGAGGCTAATTACACCCTAGAACATAAGGTGCAGCAAAGAACTGAAGAATTGCATGAGAAAAACCAGCATCTTTCAACTACGTTAGAGGAACTCCAGCGAACTCAAACTCAATTGATTCAAACGGAGAAAATGTCATCGTTGGGTCAGATGGTGGCAGGGATTGCTCACGAAATCAACAATCCCATCAATTTCATCTATGGCAATCTTACCCATGCCAATGACTACTTTAGAGAGTTGCTGCACCTCGTCGAGCAGTATCAACAGTACTATCCCTCGCCCCATGCTGCGATCGCCACTGAACTGGAAAACATAGACTTTGAGTTTCTCCGCGAAGATTTGCAGAAACTCCTGCAATCAATGAAGATTGGTGCTGATCGAATTCGTCAAATTATCCTGTCGTTGCGGAACTTCTCACGCCTAGATGAAGCAGACATGAAACCTGTGGATATCCATGAAGGCATTGAAAGCACGCTGTTAATTTTGCAGCATCGCCTCAAGGAGAAAAACCATCGACCCGCGATCGCAGTGGTGCGTGAGTATGGCGAGCTACCCAGAGCGACTTGCTATGCTAGCCAGATCAATCAAGTATTGATGAATGTCTTGAACAACGCCATTGATGCCCTGGAAGATTATCGAGATCAGGAAAGTGGGCATCATCCAGAGATTCGCATCCGTACAGACATTCAGAACCATCAAATGCTGGCGATCGCGATTTCAGACAATGGCACTGGCATGCCTGAGGCAGTACAACAACGGTTATTTGATCCTTTCTTCACCACAAAACCTGTCGGTAAGGGAACAGGCTTGGGGCTTTCGATTTGCTACGCCATTGTTGAAAAACATCAAGGCTCCATCGAGATCAATTCTGTTCTGGGTCAAGGCACAACGGTTATAATTACCATTCCCTTGGAATATAGTCGTGCGGAGAAATCGTTGGTCTAGGTGCAACTTTAGCTATGTCTAAATCCAAGGGAGCTGGTCAAAGCCTAGACTAAGTTTCGATCAAAGGCTGATAGTCATCTGGGTTATCAAAACCTGCAATCCAGGCCGCTGCTTGGTGGCAAGTTCGCATGTCTGGTGGGACGCGCAGCAAATGTAGATGTCCAGTTGAGGGACAGATGACTTTGAGCACCATCAGGGGTTCATCATCCTCAAAGGGGACACAGATAAGCTGCCGATCGCCACCCGCATCTCGATCTGTGTGTCGGATCACACCTCCCACTTGCTGTAAAAATTTTTCATATCCCAACCGCTCAATCAACACCCGCCGTAGCTCGACATTCTCGGTGTTAAGGATATCTTGCCCTGTGATTGACTGAGACTCAAAAGCAATGCGATCGCTGACTGACACACCACGCCAATGCAGCATAAAACCATGTCCTGGAGGTAAATGAGTAATGCCGCTACCTGCTAACTCAATCCAATAGGTGACATGCAATCCAAGCGGGAGCGCAGTCAGGTTAATACAATCACTAATATCTAAACTTTCGCAAGTTAAGTTCTCCGGGAGATGGTAGAGGTTCGTGGCTCCCCGCAAATCGAGATGCCCCAAAACCTTGATGCCATCCCAAGCGCGATGCTCCAAGATCAGTTGACGGGCGCGATCGCCAGAGACAGGCCCAGCACTGGGGCTAGGGCGTTGCTGAACAGGTTTTTTGGGCACTCGCCCGTTCGCCATCCAGTGTCGCATTAGTCTGCCACCTCTACATCAGCATCAGGCCGATATTCCCGCTGTCGCCAAACTTGATAGAACCCTTGCGGTAGCGCGATCGCTTGATGCTCTTCATGCACCAAAGTGGCGCTGGATGCTTTCACTTCTAGAAATAATTGATTTCCTTGCGCCCATAACTGCACAGCCTCAGTTTGCTGGAGACGATGACTGTGTCCAGTGAGTTCACCCTCAGCTAAGGTGACACCTGCCCGTTTTTGTACCCCGTTGGGTAAGCGAGGAACTTGTCTCAGCAAGACATCTCCATGTCGGTACAAAACGCCTGCTGGGTTGGTGTGGGGGTGGTTGGGATGATTGAACATGTTAAAGTCTCCGAGTTTGTTAGATGTCATTTAGCAAGTCATTCTCTGTCAGCAAGAAGGCATGATACTGGCTAGCTGGGCTGATCGCTCCGAAATGAGCTAGCTCTTCATCCTGGGCGATCGCTCGCCAAAATGCTGCCTCGTTTGCTGCTGTCCCCATCACGACCCACGGATGACCAAAGCGGGTGGTTGCTACCCACAAATCTACATACAATTTTCCCACTTCTTGGTATAACTCGTCGCCAATTGGAGCATTTTGTAACTCTCCTAGCAACGTGATTTCGTGGTGATTCGCACATTCATGGGCCAAGATTATGGTGCTATACAGTTTCAACAAAGCGTCGCGTTTGGCATCCGCCATTTGTGCCACAAAGTCGTATTCACCTTGATCGGCATTATTAAATTCTGCCTGCCTAACTTTCAGCAACAGGTAGTGCTGACAATGAGCATCGGGGTTTTGCAACTGATAGAGGCTAAAGATATCGAGTGGTATCCCCATCCCTGATTCTCTGTACTTTAAATCCTATGGTTTAGCTGGCCCGTCGTGACTGGACAACCTCACAACTGGTTTCATCACTGTCACAACTGGTTTCACAACTGGGACGAGCGATCAGCCCTGGATAAGGCTCTAAAGCAAATTCTGCCTCTGGTTTACTCAGTAGATAGCGATCGCAAACGGCAAAGAGCTCTGCCTCAGTGCGGGCCGATCGCATCTCCTTGAGAAAACCTCCCGCTGCATCTACACTTTGACCAATAAAGTTAAGATACATTTTCAGGTAATTGATCCGAGCTTGTTCCCGGACGGTTGCAGCAGTGGGGGTTTGGCGTAGACGCTCAATATAACCACGCACATCCCCTAGGGTTGCTGGAGTTACAGGTTGACCCCTTAAGGCTTGGTGAACTTGCCGAAAAATCCAAGGGTTCCGAATTGCCGCGCGACCAATCATCACACCTGCTGCTCCGGTGGTCTCTAAGACACTTAAAGCGGAGGTGGCGGAGGTGACGTTGCCATTGGCTAACACGGGGCAGCTAACTCGTTCTACAGCATGGGCAATCAGGTCATAATGCACCGCACTGTGATATCCCTCTTTGACCGTGCGGCCATGCAAGCTCAATAAATCAATCTGGCAAAGATTAATCAGATCTAGGAGGCGATCGAAGTGGATAGTGCTGTCAAAACCAATCCGCATTTTAACGGTTAGCAGTCCTGTCACAGCTTCTCGTAACTCACT
>DATNPE010000164.1:0-3809 GCA_036703355.1 Allocoleopsis sp.
GATTTATACAAATAGGCAGATGCTAACTTGCCAGATTACGTGTTTTCTCGGTAACTTTAGGAACTAAGTTAGTGAATCCTATAGTCACAGTCAGAAATAGTTTTCACTGTGCAGTAACCGACGAATGACGCTGAACAGCACCCTAGTTCACTACCAAGGAAAAGCCAATCTATGAGAGACAAGCTTCGAGAGCTAATTGGGCAACCTAACGTTTGGCTCTGTCTCGGCGGTACGAATACTTGGATTAAAAACGTCCAAATTCTTGACGTGACCAATAAGACGGTAACGTTCCGCTACGAGGACGAAACTGAGCGAGAAAAGCGACTTTGGGAAAAAACCACTCGCATCAAAAATATCACTGAAGTAGAAGTCAAACTGGTTTCCTATCCTAAGGACACTCAAAGAGTGGCACATATCCGAGGTAAGCTCTCCAGCCTGCTCGAGCAAGAACTAGAGCAAGAATAACGCAAGATTGCTCTCCGCTGCTTTCTAAGTTTCAATCTCTCCGTCAGTCATTAAAAAGTCGAGGTAAGCTTAATTGCCTCGACTTTTCACATGGATGGCTATTTGTTGGTCATGAATCTGTCACGACAAGCGTAGAAGCAGCCGATCGCCCAAACTCTTCCGGGGCATACTGCAAGTGAACTTCGGCTCCAGGCCAGAGGAAAGTCCCAGGCGTTACAGATCGCACCAGATAATGCAGCGTGTAAACCCCAGCGGCAAGGCGATCGCCATAGGCGACCACGCGATCGCGATGGATAGTTTGATAGCCAATCTCCCAATCATCACTCTGAGCCTGTAAGGCTGGGGTTGAAGTTTGGAAACTGGTATCGACGGCTTCTAACCCAGCAGGCAGTGGGTCCGTGATGACCACATGATCCACCGGATGGTCGGTAATAATTTCCAGCGCCACATCAAATACCTGTCCGGCTGGCAGGGTGAGGGATTTGTCGGGGGCATACAACCCCAATCTTTGTAGTACTTTGGTTTCATTGGCTGGGCGAATTTCCCGCACCACGCGCAAACCATTGAGCCGACCGGGGGGATTGCCTTGCAGACGGTAGCGATAGGCCGCGAGATAGTGCAGCGTTCCTGACCCAGACTTCTGCAACACCAAATCATGCCGTCCCTTGGGCAATTTGTCCATTGGTACTTGGAGCGCCAAGCTGGGATTACGGTACCCCTGGAATTGAGCGGAGCCAAGTTTCTGCCCTGCCAAGCGAGCGATCGCGTTGAAGTTGGGGGGACTGGGTTGCAGTTGGCTGTAGTCTACTAGGGCGGTTAGTGCCACTGCATTGTCATAAGTGCTGCCCCAAGTACCTTGGCGTCGCTGGGCTAAAAGTCCTTGAACCAGGCGGTCTAAAACTTCGGGTCGCGCTTTCTGAGCAATCATGAGGCGCAAAGCTTCAGCTTGGGTCGTTGTGGGTGAACCGAGCCAACGCCAATCTTGGGGTAGGTTGACTGTGGCGGTGCGGCCTGTCTCATAAATCGTTTCTTGCAGTTGATCGGTCAGGGCTTGCGCTTCGGCCTGCCACTCTGGGAATTGAGACAAATATCGAGCGAGTTTCAGGCGATCGCCCGCGTCAAGCTGCTCCTGTTGGGCATAGAGATCCGACAAGAAATCGCTGCGTTTGTCTCCTAACTCTACCAAAGCAGTCAGAGCTAACAACCGCACCTGATTCTTACACAGAGCTTGCTTACAGAAATCGTATTGTCCTGGATCGGCCAGAATTTTTTGTAGGTAGCTGCGGACGCGATCGAGCAAGCCTGAGTCAATGGGTAAGCCTGCGGCTTTGGCGCTCGCTAAACTCTCGGCAGCATAAGGGGTGATGAATGGATCAGAACTCTTCTGTCCGGGCCAAGCGGCAAAGCCACCATCGGGTTGCTGCAAGTTTTGAATTTGGGCTAAAGCTTGGTTGGCTTGTTGTCGGAGGTCAACGTTAGCAACCGGCTGATTGTATTTCTGGGACAGGGTTTGGATGTTGGCCGCGATCGCTAACTGACTGGCCGCAGGTTCCAAGAAAGGTAGCTGTTCCTCTTCTAGGACTTGCTGAGCAGGGGCAGTAATGGCTGGAATTAACGTACTGGCAAGCGATACTTCCAGACCTCCAGTGCCAGGAACCACTTTCTTATCTACATTTAGGGGAATTTTCACCTGTTTGTCGGTAGTTGCGCCTGTTTCTAGCACCTGTTCCGTGATTTCCAAAGGTTTAACTTCTAACGGCACCTCAAAGGTATCCGCATTACCATTGAGTGCAGCCGTGAAGCGAACTTGGGTTGTGCCTGAGTTCGTAGCAGTAATAGGGAAACGGTAAGCTTGAGTTCCAGTGCTCAGTTGGGCGGTTTGGCTTAGCTGATTACCAGATGCAAATTGTAGGGGCGGGTTTGTAGAGATCTTTGATTGCTGCTCAGAAGGTTGTAGAAACCCGCCCCTACGTAGCTCCCCATTAATCGCGACATTTCCTGCTTGTCCGGTGTTGCTGGTGACGGCTAGACCTGCTTCCAGGCGATCGCCGGGACGAGCAAACTGCGGCAAGACGGGATTGGCGAGCAGCGGTTTGGTGGTGAGGAAGGTGCTATCTGTTTGACCAAAGCGGAGGTTGCCATCGGTAGCAACTGCTAAAACTCGCCAGGTGGTCAGATCATCGGGTAGTTTGAACGTCACTTGGGCGCGACCGTTGGCATCGGCTAAAACGGAGCTGTTGTAGTAAGCCAGAGGTTGAAAGTTGGTGCGGGTGCGAGTATTAGCCGTTCCAGGCGATCGCCCACCACCATAGCCCCAGCCTTTTTGCAAGGGAGAGGATTGTGGCTCTAGCACGACATCGGGGCGGTTGTCGGCAAAGCGAATAGAAATGGGTTGCTCGGCGTAAACGGTTTTTACCAAGTCAGGGAGGCGATAGCCACTCAGTTGCAATACGGCCTCGTTCACCACCATGACCGTGAATTGACCTCGGCTCGGCTGTCCTTGAGCGTCTTTGAGTTCGAGTTGTAGCGTTTGCTCTGCACCAGGTTCTAGAGACGCTTGTCCGGGTGTAGCTTGCACTTTTAGGTACTTGCTACTCAGATCGGTTTTGAAAGGGGCAAAGCCAATCCGAACTAAATTATCCAAACCTCCGGGTTCGACTTGAGCCAGAGGTACTCCTTGGCGCACCAACACCGCTTCTACGGCTGCGTTGGGTAGCATCTCCGGAGTGACTTGAAATTGAATTTGCGGGGCACCGCCTTTCACCTTGATAATGGTTTGGTAGAGCGGATTGTGCCGCACGACTGCGAAGTATAACTCTGCATCCGGATAAGGCGACTGAATCAGAGCAGTAGCAGTTTCTCCGGGTTGATAGCTTTCCTTGTCTAGCTTGATTTCTAAACGATTGTTGCGGTAGCGATCGCCCCAGCCCACGGCGCTATCCCCCGTGACCCACATCTGTAAATCCGTGGCGGTCAGATCGTTATTGGCTCCGACAAAGTTCGCCCGAATCCGGTATGATCCTGCTTCTGGTGGGGTAAGGGAAACCGATTGTGCTTGCGAGCTAGAACGAACTTCGGCCTGGGCTACGGTTTTGTACTCAATCTGGTTTTGGTTGGTGCGACTTCCTTCTACGACTTTGGTGACGCTGCTGTAGTCCATTTTTTGCAGCTCCACTCGAACTCGCTGGTTCGCCTGCGGTTGACCGCTGGAATCGGTGACAATGACTTGCACTGGAAAGGCTTTGCCCGCATCCGCCACAAAATTGCTTTGCAGACCAATCAAGCGATCGCTCGGTAGCGCCGTGAAGGTTTGGGAGTCGGCCACTGACAAGTTAGAAACATCG
>DATNPE010000165.1:0-5404 GCA_036703355.1 Allocoleopsis sp.
AAAGCTGAAAATGGCATGATCTAGTTCTGCGTCCAAGTTGCTCTGCTGCCAATCCCCACTGGTTTGGTCAGCGGCAACTAAATTGGCATCAGCATCAAATTGAGGCCGAGAACTATCCAAAATAAACCTCCAGGGAAATCAGCGTCTTTTTCAAGACAATAAACGCTTAATTTCATCGTAGCTAGTTCTGTTTAGCGTCGAGCAGGGATCACCAGAGCTGATTGGTGTCCCTGAAAGATGAGGTGGGAATCTTAAGAGTAATTGAGCGGTTAGATAGCGATCGCGAACTTTTTATGAAGATCCTGGGACTACCTCGCCACAGAGGCTAAGATACCTGAGAAGAATGTAAACTTGTGTTAAGTACAGCCCTACACCTTGACCATGATCTCTCGTCGTACCTTGCTCGGTGCACTCTTTGCCTACGTTCTCGCTTTATTGGCGGTATTTAACCTAGTGCCAGCCGCCCATGCGCTCGGTGGCAAACTACCAGACTTGAACCGACCCGCTCCAGAATTTACCCTGCCAACCAATACGGGAGATGGCACGATTTCGCTCGCCGACTACCGTGGTCAGTGGGTGGTGGTCTACTTCTACCCCAAAGACTTTACCTCTGGTTGCACTTTAGAAGCTCGCCGCTTCCAGCAAGACCTGCCCAAGTATTTGGCGAAAAATACGCAAATCTTGGGTGTGAGCGCTGATTCTGTGGATTCTCATGCCGAGTTCTGTGACTCCGAAGGGCTAAAGTTTCCGCTCTTGGCGGATGCCGATGGTACTGTGAGCAAAGCTTACGGATCTTGGCTAGGATTTCTCTCGGCGCGACATACCTTTATTGTTGATCCTCAAGGAGTTTTGCGAGAGCGCTTTACAGGGGTGAACCCCGCGGTTCATAGCGCTGAAGTGCTAGCTCGCTTAAATGATCTGCAAGCGACAACGGTTTCATCTGCCAGCTAGCTTTGGGTAGGAAAGCAGATTGAGTGTCCTAGGATGGAAGCAACCTTGTTTCATGCAGGAAACCGCTCCATGAGCTTGGATTCTCGCCCTGCCTCCTCTCCTTCACCCAAATCCTGGGACTTTGCTGAACCGCCAGAGTTTGCCGAGCCACCCCTGCCGCAAACCATCGATCTGCTGCCACCCCTAGAGCCAACTCCTGAGCCATCTACCTTAGACATCAGCGTTGAGCCACCCGCAGCGATCGCCCCAGATGCCGCTCCTGAGGAACCTACCGCTCGTCCCTGGCTACCCACGACCTCAGAACTACAGCCTGCCCGTCTCCGGGTAGGGCTATTTTTTGTCGGTTCCGGTGCTATATCCCTAGGGTTGCTGTGGCTCTACATCAAGTGGGTCTGCCCAGAGTTCGGCCCAGTGGAGCAGATGACCTACTTTTGGCAACCTTATATCTGGTCTGTCGGTCTGGGAGTATCGGGGCTATTTATGCTGGGGCGAGAAGTGATGAGGAGAAAGTCTTAACTTCTCACTTCACAAACCGCGATCGCCCTTGCTGCGTTTGTTGTAGCCGCTCTGTGACCCCATTCCAGTTTTCTTGCTCAATATCAGCGATGACTTGATCCAGCTGGTCTCGGTAGGCACTCAGCGATCGCAAAAGAGCTGAGCGGTTGTATCTTGCCATCATCAAACCCAACTCTGGGTTGCCACCTCCAACGCGGCTGGTGTCCTTAAAGCCAGAACTAGCCAAGGCTTGAGCGAGTTCTAGGGTGGTGGGGTCTGTTTCGCTTATACAGGCGGCAATCAGGCTGGAGCTAACCATGACAGGTAAATGTGAGATCCAGGCCACGGCGCGATCGTGATCTTCGGGACGACAATGATAGAGGTGAGCATTCAGCGATCGCACCAAGGTTTCTACGGTTTCAACACAGCTAGGAGGAGTGGTGGCAGTCGGAGTGAGGACGTAGGGTTTTTCTGCAAACAAATCAAATTGGGCGGCTTCAATGCCATTCTCGGCGGTGCCTGCCATTGGATGGCCACCGACAAAGTTGGGCCAGAGGGGGGTAATGCTGTCTACAACTGAAGTTTTGACCGAGCCAACATCCGTTAGAATCGTGGTCGCAGCCAGATGGGGAATCAGCTGGATGACGGTTGATTCGATCGCAGAGAGGGGAGTACAAATAAAGACCACATCGGCAGCAGCCAAGAGTGTTAAGTTGACACTGGCATCATCAACCGCCCCCCTGGCAATGGCTCGCTGGCAAGTGTGCTCCTGACGACTCACGCCTAACACCTGGTACCCGCGCGATCGCAAATCCAACCCCAAAGAGCCGCCAATTAAGCCGAGTCCAACAATCCCAATATTCATCTGCTATTCTGCCAATATTCAGTGGTGACTGACTCAACCAGCTACTCAGGCTCACATCGCTCGACTCGAACTAGATGCCGCGATCGCCATCGTTTTTGGATCTCTAAAGGGAAATCTTGATGAACGCTGAGGAACTCCTAAAGAAATACGGAGCGGGAACTAGAGAATTTACGGCGGCTGACTTGCGTGAAGCCAATCTCAGTGGCGTTAACCTGAGCAAAGCAAACTTGAGTCAAGCGAACTTGAGTGTATCAAATCTGAGTGGTGCGAATTTGAGTGAGGCGGATCTCAGTCGCACCAAACTGAACGTGGCTAGGCTCAGTGGTGCGAATTTGACCAAAGCAAACTTGAGCGGTGCCAATCTCAATGTCGCTAACTTGATTCGAGCTGATTTGAGCGGCGCTAACTTAACCCAAGCTGCTTTAGTCCGGGCAGAGTTAGTGTTGGCTGATTTAAGTGGGGTCAACCTCAGTCGGGCTAATCTCAGTGAAGCCAATCTCCGCGAAGCTAAGCTGCGTCAGGCCAACTTGCTGCGAGCTAATTTGAGCACTGCTGATTTAAGGTCTGCCTCGCTGACAGGTGCAACTTTGGAACAGGCCAATCTGCAAGGTGCGGATTTGAGCAAAGCGGATCTGAGCGGTGCCAATTTGAGCGGTGCGGAACTGCGGCAAGCCAACCTAAATCAAGCCAATTTGAGCGGAGCAGACTTGAGTGGCGCTAATTTGCGCTGGGCTGACTTAAGTGGCGCTAAATTGCATGGTGCAGACTTGAGCGGTGCCAAATTAAGCGGTGCTGACCTCAGCCGTGCGGATCTGAGTAATACAAATCTCATGAACACCAGCTTGGTCTACGCTGACCTCAGCCAGGTGAACTTAATGCGAGCAGATTGGGTCGGAGCAGACTTGACGGGAGCCACTTTGACTGGGGCTAAAGTTCATGCCGTATCTCGTTTTGGCATTAAAACAGAAGGTCTGACTTGTGAGTGGATTGATCTCAGTCCTGCTGGGGATCAAAGCCAAATTCATCGCTTTGCCGCAGAAGAACACAAGAAATTTTTCAAATCTACACCGCCAACGGTACAGATCATCATTGATGCACCGTTGGAACCTGCGTCTCATTTAGCCTTAGCTAATGCCTATGACCAAATTGCTCGGCAATGCCCTACCCTGACTTATCCGCCTAGCATTGAGGTGGGCCGACGGCGCACGACTTTGACCTTTGGCCTCAATAGTGATGAGCAGTTATTTGCGATCGCCTATGTAGCAATTTTGCCGTTTCAAGATGCCAAAACGGTGCAACAGCAAATTATGGGACTGCTGCATATGGTGCGATCGCAGGGCACCCAAGAACTCAGTGTCAAAGAACTAGAACGACTAGAGCAACTGAATACGGCTTTGACGCAGATGAGCCAACAGGTGGCGAAGATCCGAGTTGCCACCGCTCCACCTCCACCAGAGCCAGCCAACTCAGAAAAGCCTCCCCAACCTAAAACCACTCACTTTTTTGCTGCGCCCACCCAAACCATTCTGACCAATTCCAGCGATCGCACCCTGACCGTTTATTACCATCCCATGTTTGGTAAACGCTTCATGAGTCCTTCCAGCTTTGCCAAAGCGGGTCTAGATATTGCCACATCAGCCAAGCCAGTATTACTCCCCGTGAGCGTTGTGAGTGATTTTGTGAGGGGATTTTACTACCTGGATCTCTAAAAACTGCGGCTTCAGTCGTGAGGCATTCATCCAGGCCCAGCAATTTTGTTCTTGGCCTTAAGGTAGAGCGTTCAAGGCCAGAAGACTACTACAGTAAGCGGTAGACAGGCTGTAACCTGTACTAGTTGTGTTGAGCTTGCATGGAGCAGCGAGGTCAGATATGAGTTCTTGGCGCGATCGCTTTAACCAAATGAGTGGCCGTACCCGATTTGTGGTCTGTCGGTTGATGCTGCACTTGGCAGGACAAGAAGTTGCCCCTGTGTTAGGGGTGCTGAATCGAGCCGCTCGTCAGGCAGTAGACTCGGATGGTGATTTGCAAGTCTTGGGTGAAGGCTTGGTCGAAATTTGCCAAACTTTGTTGCAAAACGACCTCTACTGGCAGTCTGCTGCTAACGAAGGGGATGTGTTTTGGAATGAAGGGGAAGCAGGAGATTTTGTCACTGATTTGTTTACCGATTCAGCCCAGCGTTACTTGAGTGAGCCAGATTTAAGCCAAGCCCCTGAGGTGGAACCCTTAACCCTGCCTGCAACACGCAATTTGGTGGTGATGATCACAGTTGCCTTTGAGGGAGAAGTGCCTGAACTAGAAACAGATCTCGCTAGTATGGAAGCAATGGCAGCAGGCTTAAAAGCGCTGATTAATCTGCACTACCAAGGCAGTCTGCGAGCCATTCAGGTACATTTCTCACCCGCTCAACTAGGCGATGAATTGACTTCCGAGCAACTATTACTCAACTTCCCTGAGTTAGTTCCTCTATAAGAGTCGCATGAGTAGTAGAGGGCCCATTGCAGAAAAGCCTTTGCAGGAGAGGCCGCACGACCTAAATCTGTCTCATACCGTTGAGCAACGATGCTGAATGGTTCATAAAATCAATTTTGAAATGAATACAGTAACTCACCCCCCCATGTTTCGTCGATTTGTAGTTTTAGTCACAGCTCTAGCGCTATGTTGGACCACGTTAGCTTGTGGTGAAACTCCCTCCGTCCAATCCCAAGCTCCCAACGCCAGTGTTTCAACTGCACCCGCTCAAAAAATCCCCAGCGGCCAATATCCGGTGCAGCAGGTTACTTATAACGATGCCAATGGCGAATATAGCTTAGTGCTGCTAAACACGCCGCCCGGAGTGCCTGCTGTGTATCGGACGCCTGATCTGCAAATGGCTCGCCTTACTGACGCTGAAGTGTCCTCTGGACAGCAGAACTATCTGAAAGTCAACGGGGGACAAGCTTCCCTGCATGTAACTGAGGATTTCAAGATTGAGTATGTTCACAACGTGGTGGAAACTCAAACCGATCCGCAAACAGGCCGTCAAGAAACCGTCGTTGTGCGGCAGCAATCCAGTTTTTGGACTCCCTTTGCAGGCGCTTTGGCAGGGCAAGTGGT
>DATNPE010000166.1:0-4244 GCA_036703355.1 Allocoleopsis sp.
TGTTGGTGACCAGGCAAATCTTCTTCACACCCAAGTCATTAAGGATTTGCGCCCCCACCCCATAGTTACGGAGGTCAGCAGGAAAGCCCAAGCGCTCGTTGGCTTCCACGGTATCCAGCCCCAAATCCTGTAAGGAATAGGCTTTTAACTTATTGATCAAGCCAATGCCTCGGCCTTCTTGCCGCAGATAAACCACCACGCCTTGGCCCACATTCTCAATCATTTTCAGGGCGGCTTGGAGTTGCATACGGCAATCGCAGCGTAAGGAACCCAGCGCATCTCCGGTGAGGCATTCGGAGTGCATTCGCACCATTACGGTTTGGTCGCGAAACTGGCTGGGGTCACCTTTGACGATCGCCACATGCTCGGAGTTATCGAGGGCGTTACGGTAAGCGTAGATCTGGAATTTGCCGAACTCGGTTGGCAGCTCAGCGATGGTTTCGCGCCCGACAAAGCGCTCGTGCTGGAGGCGATAGCTAATTAAGTCGGCAATGCTGACAATTTTGAGTTGATGGGTGCGGGCATATTCGATCAGCTCTGGCAAACGGGCCATCGAACCATCGGGATTTTGAACCTCGCAAATCACGCCAGAGGGGTACAGCCCTGCTAAACGAGCCAAATCAACCGCTGCTTCCGTATGGCCTGCCCGTTTCAGCACACCACCCTCTCTAGCGCGGATGGGAAAGATATGTCCGGGGCGGCGTAAATCTTCCGGGCGAGTGGCTGGGTTGATGGTGACTTGGATGGTGCGGGCGCGGTCTTCTGCCGAAATCCCGGTACTGACTCCCAAATGAGGCGAGGCATCAATGCTGACGGTGAAAGCCGTTTGATTGCTATCTGTGTTGTTGGTGACCATCAGCGGCAGGTCGAGTTCGTCAAGGCGATCGCCCGTCATGGCAAGGCAAATCAGCCCTCGCGCTTCCACTGCCATAAAGTTGATCATGTCAGGTGTAGCAAATTGAGCGGCACAAATGACGTCGCCCTCATTTTCCCGATTTTCGTCATCGACCACGACAATGGCACGACCTGCCTTGAGGTCAGCCAAAGCAGCATCAATAGCATCAAACTTGAAAGGTTGGGTTGAGGCGGTTTGAGGCGATTCCACAGAGAAACTCAAAGTAACAACACCGTAAAGTTTTTTGAAGCCTATTTCTGTCTTGATTGTAGTCTGTTTAGGGAGCTAGAGAGCGAGCGAAACCTGGGCTAGACTTGGCTGTTCACCAATATTTACGAATCCCATCAGTTGCGTACACCAACCTGACGCTTTAGGTACTACAATGCAGCAAAAGTTAAGCGTTTATTCTTGAACCTCAAAAAGGCCAAATATCATGGGTGATGTGGGACGCGTGCCCGTTGGGATTATTGGCGCGTCGGGTTATGGCGGCGTACAGCTAGTACGGCTTCTGATTGATCATCCAGGAGTTGAACTTGTTTATTTGGGTGGAGAGAGCAGTGCGGGACAGGCATTTGCTGAGCTTTACCCCCACCTCAATCATCGAGTGAATTTGACGGTGGAGCCGATTGATCTAGACCAAATTGCCGCGCGCTGTCAGATTGTCTTTTTGTCCTTGCCCAATGGCCTAGCCTGCCAGATGGCACCGACTTTGCTCGCTAAGGGCTGCAAAGTCTTAGATCTATCCGCAGACTACCGATTTTCGAATCTAGAAACCTACGAGGTTTGGTACGGTAAGACGCGCACTGACCAGGCGATCGCTGAAACGGCGGTGTATGGATTGCCTGAGCTGTACCGCGATCGCATTGCCGAGGCTCAGTTAGTCGGTTGTCCTGGTTGCTATCCAACGGCAAGTTTGTTAGCACTCTCTCCCTTGTTAAAGCAGGGGTTGATTGTGCCCGAAACTGCAATTATCGATGCGAAATCTGGCACCTCCGGCGGCGGACGACAAGCAAAAACAAACTTTCTCTTTGCAGAAGCAGATAGTTCTTTCGCAGCCTATGGAGTGGCGCGTCACCGTCATACCCCTGAAATCGAACAGATTTGTAGTGATCTAGCTGGTCACGAAGTGTTGGTGCAGTTCACGCCTCACTTAGTGCCAATGGTTCGTGGGATTTTGTCCACCGTCTACGCGACGCTGCGTGACCCCGGTTTGGTCCGAGAAGACCTGATCACAATCTACAGTGCGTTCTACCGCTCATCACCTTGGGTTAAGGTGTTACCGAGTGGCATCTATCCACAAACGAAGTGGGCGACAGGCACTAACCTTTGCTATATCGGCATTGAAGTAGATTCGCGCACCGATCGCATTATTGTCATGTCTGCGATCGATAATTTGATGAAAGGTCAAGCAGGTCAAGCCGTTCAGTGCCTCAACCTGATGATGGGTTGGCAGGAGACTTTGGGACTGCCTCAGCTCAGCTTTTATCCTTAAAGTTTAATTACTTGGATTAGAGACAATTTAAGTTCGCTTAATTTGAGGGGTAGGTGTTAATATCTACTCCTTTTTAGTGACCTTATTCATCCGTTTGTTCCTACATCTGCTGGCAGATGCCACTTTAATTTGAAGTGGATAGTATATTAATCGATTCAACTTGAAAATAATATTTTTAGGAAACTTTTAGCTTATGAATATTATTGCCTGGGTGATTTTAGGATTGCTAGCAGGGGCGATCGCAAAAGCAATTTATCCTGGCTATCAAGCGGGTGGCATTTTAGGCACCATGCTGTTAGGAATTATCGGTGCTTTTGTGGGTGGCACGTTAGTCACACTACTACAAACGGGAAGTTTACAACTGACTGCGGCTAGCTTTAGCTTAACTGGTCTATTTGTGGCAGTTTTGGGAGCAATTGTCGCAATCTGGCTGTGGAATGTGTTTACTAGACGTGCAGTTTAATTGCTCAATTTTTAACACACTTGGCAGAGCAAAATTATGAACATTCTTGCTTGGATTGTTTTAGGTCTGATTGCGGGTGCGATCGCCAAAGCGATTTATCCCGGTTCTCAAGGCGGCGGTATTCTAGGCACCATGATCCTAGGGATTATCGGAGCTTTTGTTGGCGGTAGCTTAGGGGTGTTCCTCCAGACAGGCACCTTGCAGCTAGCCGCCACTGGTTTAACCTTAGGGGGTATCTTTCTAGCAGTATTAGGAGCCATTATTGCCCTCTTCTTGTGGGGCTTGATCACCCGTCGAGCTGCCTAGTACCAGTTAAAAATTAGGGATTTCTACCAACTATAGAAAAAGAGAGTCAGTTTATTAGCTGACTCTCTTTTCTGGTATGAACCTAACCGATTAATCGATAGAAATAGATTGAGGACCGCTACTTCTACCATTCGTGGTGCTGTGATCGAAAGTAGTCGTAGAAGTTGAGGAACCCGCTTGTTGGTCTAGCCAGCTTTTTACTGGATCGTCAGCTAAATTTAACCGAAAAATACCAGAAACTAACCCCCCTAAAAATGATGCTGGCTGTTGGGTTAATTCCTTGAAAATGGGCGTCAGTTCATCAAGAAACATGGAATTACTCCTTTGACAAAATTAACAGTCGCAATCACACTTCTTAGCGTAACGCTCCTCTAGTTTTTTGTCTCAGGCATCATGCATTTGTCGCTATCGCAACCTGCGGGGCCTTCAACCGTTGCCTCTCCAGAGTCATAACGACTCAAGGCCGTGTAGAAGTTGTTGGTTCTGCGGCGTTTTTGAACATCTTGCTGCAAACGTTCGTATGTTTCGCGATCGATCTTCTCGAAGGGCAAGCGAGGGAAGGGCGCATCAAAGCGAGCCAGCAGTGCCGCACTAATGTAGCCCTCTTGGTTGGCGATCGCTTGGTAGATCCGCTGAGCCAGAGGTTCAACTTCATCTTCGCGCAACTCCACTGTGGCACTGGTGTTGTGGGCGGTGTAGTGCTTCTGCACCTGCATGTAGAAGTCAAATTGCGCTTCAGCCGAGAACTTCTCGATCGCGATCTGATCCGCCCCTGGTAAGTTGGCCCAAGGTACTTCCACTGGAATTTCCACCAGCCACTCGGTCACTCGTGGGTCAAACGGATCATTCAGTAGGTTGCCGTTTTCGTCTTTATCAGACTGAGACGGTACCACGCTGTAGCCGTATTCAATACAAGCCAGTGCCACGGGATCATTCTTTCGGAACGTAATCCGGCGGATGTAGCGCTGAGCTTTGGGTGGGTGCCAACCGGGAGATGCTCCTGTCAGGAGTGACTTTGTGCCCGAAGGTTGAACCGTGGTGCAACGGTTGGGACGCTTGATGCCGTGGCGATCGCAGTACTCCCATAC
>DATNPE010000167.1:0-3295 GCA_036703355.1 Allocoleopsis sp.
AGCTGCTTATGACCGACTGGTGCAACTCCAACCCAATATAGGACCAGATCCGCGTTTGTTGGTGGTTGCGATTACAGAGTCAGACATCCAAGCACAAAATAGATGGCCGATCTCAGACCAAGCGATCGCTCAAGCTTTAGCTGAATTGCAGCGCCATCAACCAGCAGCCATTGGTCTAGACATCCTACGAGAAATTCCTCAACCACCTGGGCGCTCCGCTCTGTTGCAACAACTTCAGGCATCTAATGTCGTGGTGATCTCGACTTTAGGAGATACAGCCCATAACAAAACCAAGGCTCCTCTAGGTGTGCCGCCAGAGCGGGTGGGATTTAACGATATTGTCTTCGATCATGACAATGTGATTCGACGCAATTTTCTGTTTGGAGAACCCGATAACACCGGAGTTTCTTCTTTGTCCTTAGAGTTGGCAACTCAATATCTCAGCGATCGCGGGCTATTGCCCCAGCAACCTTGGAAAAATTACCAAGCAGTTCACTGGGGCCAAGCAGTGTTCACGCCATTGCAACCTAACTCTGGTGGCTACATCAACGCCGATAACGGTGGTTATCAAATCTTATTGAGCTATCGCTCTAACCAGCGCATCGCTCGTCAAGTGACATTAACTCAAGTGCTACAGCGGCAGGTCGATCCTGCTTGGATTCAAGACAAAGTCATTTTAATTGGGACTACGGCACCTAGCATTAAAGACCTGTTTTCAACGCCCTACAGTGCCATCGAACAGGGCAACCCAGAAATGCCAGGGGTGCTGATTCATGCTCACATGGTCAGCCAGTTTATCGGTGCAGTTTTGGGTGAGCGATCGCTGTTTTGGTTTTGGCCTGAGTGGGGAGAAGTTTTGTGGATTTGTGGCTGGTCAGCGTTGGGGAGCTGGCTCGCTGGACGGTTACGCCATCCCCTCTACTTGGGCTTGGCTAGCGCTGCGGCTGTGGGTGGTCTATCGCTGATTTGCTACGGTTGGTTTACTCAGTCTGGTTGGATTCCATTTGTCCCTCCGGCGATCGCGCTGGTTGGCACATCGGGGAGTTTGGTTGCCTACTTTGCTTATCAGGCCTATCAAGAGCGTCAAACGATTGCTCAGCAAGTTGAAGATCAAGAAAAAACCATTGCGCTCCTAAAAACTTTAAGTACAACCGCCCCCACCAATACCTTGCCAACGCAGGCACTTCCAGATGACAGCACTCTACTGCCGACCCAAAGTACAAGGCGGAGTTTCACGACCTATGTACCGACCAGTAAGACGAAGCTCAATGATGCGACTGAAGCCATTCACACTCGGACTGTCTCAGACCAACATGCTGCTGAGGCACCAGACAGCCAAGTCAGCGATCGCCCTCGGTTTCTCTTGAGTCGGCGCTACAAAATCGATCGCATCTTAGCCTCTGGCGGCTTCAGCCTAACCTATCTGGCCCAAGACACCCAGCGTCCTGGTAACCCCCTTTGCGTCGTCAAGCATTTAGTCCCAGCGCGAAGTGATACTCGCTTTTTACAAACCGCCCGGCGCTTATTCAAAACTGAGGCAGAAATCTTAGAAAAGCTCGGTAAACATGACCAAATTCCCCAGCTTTTGGCTTCGTTTGAAGAAAATGCTGAATTCTATTTAGTCGAAGAGTTTATTGCAGGCCATCCCCTGAGTGAGGAGTTGCCCTCTGGTAAAAAACTGAGCGAAGCAGAAGTGGTAGAACTGCTGAAAAGCATCCTAGAAGTCTTAGTCTTCCTCCATGAGCGGCATGTGATTCACCGCGACTTAAAACCCAGCAACATCATGCGTCGCCAGGGTGATCAACAACTGGTGTTGATTGATTTTGGGGCGGTGAAACAGATGCAGCCCCAAGACTATAGCAGCCTAGACAAAACAGCCCAAGAAGAAGGCTTTACTGTCGCGATCGGCACTCGTGGTTATGCCCCCCCAGAACAGTTGGCGGGATACCCTGGCCTCAGCAGCGATGTCTATGCTTTGGGCATGATTGTCATTCAAGCTCTGACGGGATTGTTGCCTTACCAGCTATCACCCAACCCGGAGACAGGCAACGTAGTCTGGCGAGAACTGGTGCAAGTTAGCGATCCGTTTGCGGCAATTGTAGACCGCATGATCTGCTACTACTTCAACGAGCGCTATCAGTCAGCAATCGAAGTTTTGCGGGATCTCAAGGCTCTAGAGGTCACATCCAGCTAGCCTCAAATGAATTTAGCTCTAGGCTGTGTGGCAAAATGAGAGACAGTCATCAAATATTCTTAAGATCTAGGTAATCCTGTGAGTCTGACTGCCCAAGCTAGCCCAAATTCAAAATCAGCTACTCGCCGCCTGGTGTTCCCCTTCACAGCTATTGTGGGTCAGGAGGAGATGAAACTGGCCCTGCTGTTGAACGTCATTGATCCCAAGATTGGCGGCGTCATGATCATGGGCGATCGCGGCACAGGTAAATCTACCACCATTCGTGCCTTGGCTGACCTACTACCCGAAATTGAAGTGGTAGCAGACGACCCCTTCAACAGCCACCCCAGCGACCCAGAGTTGATGAGTGATGCGGTTAAACAACTGGTAGAGCAGCAGGCAGAAATTAAAACTGCCCAGAAAAAAGTCATCATGGTGGACTTGCCCCTCGGTGCCACCGAAGACCGCGTTTGCGGCACTATCGACATTGAAAAAGCCCTCTCTGAAGGGGTGAAAGCGTTTGAACCCGGCTTGCTGGCAAAGGCGAACCGGGGCATTCTCTACGTCGATGAAGTCAACTTGCTCGATGACCACTTAGTAGACGTACTGCTCGACTCTGCCGCTTCCGGTTGGAACACAGTCGAACGGGAAGGCATCTCGATTCGGCACCCGGCTCGTTTCGTGCTAGTCGGCTCAGGCAACCCTGAAGAAGGTGAACTCCGCCCTCAATTGCTCGATCGCTTCGGTATGCACGCTGAGATTCGCACCGTGAAGGAGCCAGCACTACGGGTGCAAATCGTCGAGCAGCGAACCGAGTTTGACCAAAACCCCCAAGCTTTCTTAGCGCAATATCAAACTCAGCAAGATGAGCTTCAGCAGCGTCTCGTTAGTGCTCAAGAACGCCTCAAGTCTGTCACCATTGATTACGACCTGCGCGTCAATATCTCTGAAGTCTGTGCAGAGCTCGATGTAGATGGCCTGCGAGGCGACATTGTGACCAACCGCGCTGCCAAGGCGATCGCTGCATTTGAAGGCCGTACCGAAGTCACAGTCGATGACATCCGTCGCGTTGTCACCCTCTGCCTGCGTCACCGCCTCCGCAAAGACCCGCTAGAGTCGATT
>DATNPE010000168.1:0-6380 GCA_036703355.1 Allocoleopsis sp.
CCAACCTAGGAAGGGAGTGGCAACGCCAGTGCTGCTCCAAGCTCAAATGCGATCGCTTGTGGCTGCGGTGGATCAACCCCAAGTGACTAAACCCACCTTGCTGCTGGAGGATTTGCCAACTGGGTTTCAACCGCTCTCAGGGCCAGACCTGGCAGAGCTGAGCAAAAGCTTATCGGAAGGAGACTATAAAACTGAAAGCTTGTTTGCCTTTCAAGAAGACGAACACTTTGAATACATTATTGGTTTCACGACCTCGCTACCGACTCCAGAGGCACAAGCGGCGTTTGATACTGAACTACGGCAAGTTGACTTTCTAGAGGAATTTGCCAAAGGATTTCAGCAGGGCGCAAAAGGCATTGAAATTGCTGGCAAAGGCGCACTGCGAAACCTGGAAGGAATTGGTAACGCGATCGCAGGCTTAGGATTTACCAGCAATATCGAGAGCATTCCAGTGCGACTGGAGCTAGTCGTTTTCCGGCGAGAGCAAGTGGGAGCTTTTCTCTGGATTATGTATTTGGATGGTGACAAGCCTGTAATCCCAGTGGAGCAAGTCGCCCAGAAACTAGACAACCGCATCTTGGCCGCTGCCAAGGCGGTGCAAGCTCCCCAAGTCGTATGGACTCACTAACGGCAGTCCGCACTTTTTCTGACTCAAAGGAGATGAAATAGAGGCTCCGGTTAGCTTTTAATCAAGCCGTGAGAGTCGCAAATATAGCTAGCAGTCGTGAGAGCGATGCTCATTTTTGCGTCCCCAGATTTCTGGAGCACCTTGTCTAGAGCAACTCTGTCATGGCTGATCATTCTGCCCGTTCTTCTCCCTCAAACTGTCCGGATTCAAGCTCAACTGCTAAACCAAAAGCGATCGCTGCTCATGGGGATGCTGAGACAGCAGCATTAGATTCAAAACTACTTGTAGTGCCGAGTGCGGAGCCTACTGCGAATCAGTCATCCTCGCTGTGGTCTGCGGTTGCCCACAATCTACAAAACTTTGGTAATGCTTTGGGGAGTCGGGTGACTCAAGTTGGCAAAGCGGCTCGGCATACCGCAACAGGTGTGGGAGATGCGATCGCCCACACAACTTTGCAGGCAGGGAAAGCTGCCGCAGGGTTGAGCGAAGCCACGGCCAAGCAGACTCAGCAACTCTTCACTCAGGCGACTCAGGGAGCGGGGGAGGCAACAGCCCTGGTAAGCAGCCATCCCATGCTTCGCAAAGTCGGCAATCGTCTGAACTGGAATTGGTGGGTGAATGCGACGAATCAAGTGGATCTGGCCAAAGCCGAAGTCACCGTTCGGGCCTTGCAACAGCAGTATCCTCACCATCGTCCCAGCCAGCTGGCTCATCTGTTAGTACTGCAAAAGGCAATGAATGCAGGTATTGTAGGCTGGGCAACAAATCTGATTCCTGGTGTGGCCACAGCGTTTCTGACAGTGGATCTGGCTGCTAACCTGGCTTTGCAAGCGGAGATGGTGTATCAAATTGCTGCTACCTATGGCTCGGACTTGCAAGACCCTGCTCGCAAAGGAGAAGTGCTCGCGATTTTTGGCGTGGCGTTAGGCGGCAGTCGGGCGATCAAGCTAGGTCTGGGCTTACTCCGCAACCCTCCGATCGCCGGGGCTTTGGTGGGGGTGAGTGCCAATGCTGCCATGCTGTACTTGTTAAGTGACGTTGCCTGTTGCTTTTACGAAGCCAAACTGAATGAGTCAGTTTCAGCCGCTCAACTCTCTAGGCTCAAACGAGCGAGTCGCGATTATCTAACCGTGGCGATCGCGCAGCAAGCGATTATGGATCAAATTTTGGTGCATATGATTTTGGCTGGAACGGATAAACGTTCCTGGGACGAAATTCTGCCCACGCTGAAAACGCTCAACTTGCATCCTTCCTCCCTCAAGACGATTGCCGAAAACTTGAAGACTCCCAAGCCGCTTTATCTTCTGCTGAATCAGCTCAATTCAGACTTTGCTGCCCCACTGCTGCCCCAGGCCCGGAAAATCGCCAGACGAAATCAGAGCATCACGCCTCAAGAAGCCAAAATTTTGGAGACAATCGCGGAAAAATTTGAGCTGCATTCACCAACGACTGAAACTTCACTGACAGGTTAGAGACGCGATCGCGCTTAAATGGCTGAATCTAGCTTTCGTACAGCTCTAGCGGCAAACCATCAGGGTCTTGAAAGAAGGTAAAGCGTTTTCCGGTGAGGTCATCAAGACGGATGGCTTCCACCGCAACGCCTTGAGATTCTAAATGCTCAACGGTTTGATCCAAATCTGCCACCGCAAAGGCTAGATGCCTCAACCCTTGTGCTTCTGGGCGGCTCGGTCTAGGCGGCGGGTCAGGAAAGGAAAACAGCTCGATGCGATCGCGATCGCCCACTTGCAAATCCAACTTATAAGAATGACGCTCGGCTCGGAACGTTTCTTGAATGATTGGAAAGCCTAAAATCTCCACATAAAAATGCTTGGATTGCTTGTAGTTTGAGCAGATAATGGCTACGTGATGGAATTTATTGATTTGCATCTTAAACCTCAGTTTGCCTAGTAGTAAAAGAGATTTTTTTAGAGCTTTACACTGCTTTTATCAAAAGTTCATTGTTTATTCTCATTGGCTAGAGATTTATATTGATATTTTCGGGAATCTTATCGATATTCTAATTTTTCGAGGATTCCTACATGAGGTTTTTGAGTGTTCTAAATGGGCTTGTCGGTGGTTTGGTTTTGGCGATCGCCCCCACCGTCATGGCTCAAGAAACAGACGCTACATTGCCCTACTCAACTTCTCTAGGAGTGCCTATTGGCTATAACGGCCCCGCTTGTATTCAACTCGGCCAATGGGATGGTAGCGCAGCCATCACTTTAGAGGCTAATAACTTTTACGCTGGTATTCAGCTTGCAAACTCGAACAGTAAAGTCACTAAAGCTTTAAATATTAATGTTAATCAAAATCTAGGCGGGGTAATCACAGTGTCCAGCGATCGCCCCCTCTACCCATCCCTGAATCAAGGATTGTGCAAAATCAGCAGTGGGGTTTTGCAAGTTCACTCTTTGAACTGGTTGCGACAATATTAGATGAAGTGAATGAATTCTAAGAAATTCCTCGAAACTATAGCAATCCTTTTTGATTCTTTAATGGGGTGCAGGGGTGAAACCCTTGCGTGGGGGCGTAGCCCCCACGCCCCTTTTTACAATCCATTTAAGATTGCTATATTCCTCAGTAGCCAAGCTTAGAATATAGGCATCCAAGTTTGGATTAGTCCGTATGGAGCAGACTCTATTAGTTTTAGGAATTCTTTTTTTCTTAACCACTTCTGGCCTCAAAATGGACCGGGAGTACCAGCGAGGGGTAATCTTCCGGTTAGGCCGCATTAGAGGGGTCAAAGGACCGGGAATGTATTGGATTATTCCCTGGATTGACCAAAAAGCACAAATTGATATCCGAACCAAAACCGTTAATATCGAACCTCAAGAAACTGTTACGGCTGATAGTGTCACGATTAAAGTCAATGCAGTTTTGTATTACCGAATCCTAGACCCTGCAAAAGCCATTAATAAAGTTGAAAACTATGAAATGGCGGTTTATCAAATTGCTCTCACAACCTTGAGAAATGTGGTAGGTCAAAACATTCTGGATGATGTGTTGCAAAACCGCGACAAAATCAACTTTAAGGTGCAAGAGATTGTGGATGAAATCACTGAGCCTTGGGGTGTGGTGATTGAACGGGTAGAAATGAAGGATGTCGAAATTCCCCACAATATGCAGCGTGCAATGGCCAAAGAAGCCGAAGCCATCCGAGAAAAACGGGCACGTTTAATTAAAGCTGCGGCTGAACAAGAAGCCTCCTTAAAGTTAGCGGAAGCCTCCAAAAATATTGCTCAAAATCCCTCTGCTTTAGAACTCAGACGCCTGCAAATGCTGACGGAAATTGGAGCTGAAAACAACACCACGACCATCATCATGATGCCGTCTGATTTTATTAATGTCGCCAGACGCTGGGCTGAGGGTAATAACGGTGCCACCGCTGAAGCACCCCCTTATCAGGGCACCGCCATTCCCTTTGTCGCGTCACCCCAGCGTCCTCTAGAAACCCCTTCAGAAAGCGATCGCCCCGTCTAAATCACCCTCACTAAACAAGAGGCTACTTCACCGCTGCAACCGTAAAGTCGGCAAAGTCGATGTAGACATTCTTCCGAGTGGCCCAAGAGGGGTCATTGCCACCGAAGAAGGTGGAGAAGAAAATGCCTTCGATTTTGAGTTGGTCGGTGGAGCGAAAGGTGAGTCCCTCTTGATTCAGGACTTGCTTGCCATCCAACCACACTCGCACTTGTCCATCTTGGCGACCTGGCTGGTTTAATCTCACTTCTTGCTCTAGGCGGTACCAAACTCCTGGCCGAAAACGCCATTGCCCCCGACCGATGGAGGTACCATATTTGTCACTGGTTGGCAGGTAAGCGTACAGCTCTCCCGCTCCATTTTTGCGCCACATAAAGCGAGTAGAGAAACCATCCGTGCCATCGGGAGTGTCACCGCCGCTGTTGCTGTCACCGCCAAACAAACCGGGAAGCTTGCCGCCCTTTCTGTAATCAAAATTTTCTGAGAACCGCACGTAATAACTCAGTCGCAACGTGTCTCTCGGCTTCAAGTTGAGATCAGCGAGGAACTGACAACCACCCAAAGGGGCTTTATATTTGCGGGCGACCGTAGGGCTAGCAGAGCGGGCAGGATAGTTAACACGTAGCACTTTCTGAAACTTTCCTGTAGGGTCGGGAATGATTGCAATGTTTTCAAGTCCCCAATCTTTGCGTTTGCTGGTACCCCATTGCTGCTGCCAGTTAGTTTCGTCAAAACTGCTCCACCAAAGAAGATTGCTAGATTTTTTGGCAAGCTCCACGCTAGAGTTACCAATCTCGGTCGGTGCGGGAGAGGAGTCTACTTTGATAGGGTCGAGGATGGCACAGCCGCTCAGTACGAGGGCCAAAACAGTACTGAGGGCAGTGGGTTTTTGGAAAAGTGGCAGAAACGTCAATCGTCGGTTTCGTCGCTGAGCTGGAGGCTCTGATTGGTCAGGCTGGGGCAAAGTTGAGTTCAAAACGATCGCACTAATAGAATTGACGGCACTGTGTTAACTCATCAATTCCTGGTTAGTCAAGATCAGGGCTGATGTTTTGGGGCGATCGCGCTTTACCCCAAAAGCAAATTCCTAGCGACCGATCAATTTGACGCAGCCAATCCCACTGAAATAAAGCGCTAGGACCGCACCACCCAGAAGGCTTTGGGTCAGCGGATCGGTAGAGGGGGTGAGGACCGCACCCAAAACGGCAGCGCCAAGAACGACATATCGCCAACCAGAGAGCATCTGAGCGGAGGAGACGATACCGATGAGACCCAACAGCAATTGAATCACAGGAATTTGAAAGGCTAGGCCCGTGCTAAACATGAGCAGCAGCACAAACTCGAAGTAGCGATCGATCGACCAAAGCTGCTCTACTACATCTGCGCCGTAGTTAATGAAGAAGTTGAGAGCGGCAGGAATCAAGGCAATGTAGGCAAAGGCCAAACCCGCAGCAAATAAGACACTAGAACCCAAAACAATTGGCCCAATGAACCGTCGTTCGCGCCGCGTTAAACCGGGCAAAACAAACTGGATGATTTGGTAGAGGATGAAGGGACTCGCTACTAGCAACCCGCTGTAACCAGCGACTTTGATCGAGACGAAAAAGTACTCGCCGGGAGCCAGTTGTAGGAATTTGACGCCTTGGGCGGGCACTTCTAGTAACTGAACGATTGGTTTAACTGCAATGAAGCAACCCACGATCCCAACGGCAGCTGCAATCAAGGAGTAGAAAATTCGTTGGCGCAACTCTTCCAAGTGATCGAACAAAGACATCTCGACTTCATCCGGTAATTCGTCAAGATAGTCGGTTTCGTTCTCACTCGCGGTGCTTTTGGGTGCAACGCTCAGGTCTTTTGAGGCTGCGGGGTCTGAATTAAGGTCCAAACGCTGCTCGGATGCAGTCTCTAGTTCTGAGGGAGCCGTCATGGGTTTGCGTCAGTTCAGGGTTTGTTGACTATTGTATCTGGGGATTTGCAGGGTGGAACTGTGGGGTGGGATGTGTTGAATTTGTTGAAATCCGAGCCTTGAGGACACTTGCCCCCAAACCCCCACTGAGGAATAGTTGTATCCCCCAAACCCTTCCAAACGAATGTGATTGTAAGCGTTTCGAATCTTTTGTTTTTTCTTCCCCCACCTCCTAGCTTGCGATCGCTTGAGAGTGGGTAGACTATGTACCGACAGAAATAGATGCTGCGGTCAAAACACGCATTTAGTTTTAGAAAAATGCTCCAATTTAGTTCTAAAAAACACGAGTACCTGACAGCACTGCTCGTC
>DATNPE010000169.1:0-3812 GCA_036703355.1 Allocoleopsis sp.
AGCGCTTAACCCAAGTGGTACAGCAGGCGAAGAAAGACCGAACTTTGTGGAGTAGCCCGGAAAGAACTCAGCAGCTAGAAACGCTACTGAACCAACTAGAAGCCATGCTCAAAAGCTGACTCAGCTTGGAACTGACTCTGCAAAAAAGGTTTACGAGTCCTTAGGAACTCCAGCGCTACTAAGCTGCAACTCCCCAAACTTAGGACTCCACCAGCCTTGAGCAGTCTGGAAGTAGACAGCTTCTTTGTGTTGGCTATTACTTCTAGCCTTAGCATCCGAGCACCGCAGCAATTGCTTGGCTTGTCCTGCTTTTGCGTAACTGTAGATTTCTAAAGGTTTCTCACAAATGGGGCAAGGATATTCGGTGAGCTGAGGAGAGGATGCAGTTGAATCTGGGGCTGAGTTGCGGGGACGCTCCCACTTGCGGCTGCGATCGCTCCAAAACAGCACGACATCGGCACAACCACTGACGCACTTAAGAAAGTACTTTTTCTTGACTTTGCTGCTGGGAATTTTAGCCAGGTAGTTTTGGCATTCCGGGCAGCGAGTCCGCGATAAGTTGTGGGCTGTTTCCGATCGCGGGGCAGGATTTGTGGTCAGATGAGCGGGGATCACCTGTTTTGCTTTCGTCAGTGCAGGCGTAAAGTACTCCCGGTTCCAGGTAGTCAGGTAAGTTTGCCAATCTTGTTTTCCAGCGGCGATTTGGTCTAAGGCTTGCTCCATCTGGGCCGTGAACTCAGCTTCTAGCAGATCGGGCAAAGCATCCTGCAAAAAGCTATCCACTTCCAACCCTAAGCTGGTGGGTTGCAGATGACCTTTGACGACCTCGACATAGAGCCGTTGCTTGAGCGTCTGGATTGTGGGAGCGTAGGTGCTGGGACGACCAATGCCTCTGCGCTCCATGACTTGCACCAGCTTCGGCTCGCTGTAGCGCGGTGGCGGTTGGGTTTGCTTTTGTTCGTGCGCGGCTCGCTCTAGCGTCAGGGCTTGGTTAGGCGTAAGCGTGGGTAGCTCGGCATCAGCGCTCAAGTTGGGCCAATACTTGGCATAGCCCAAGAACTCGATCACCTGTCCTTTGGCTTGCCAGTAGATAGAACTCGATTGCGTAACAATGCGGGTTTGTCGTAGTCGAGCTGCTTGACACTGGGAAGCGATCGCCCGTTTCCAAATCAGCACGTACAAGTCGAAGGCATCTGCTGCCAGTTCAACCCGTAATTCTTTGGAAGGGCGAAAAATATCTGTGGGTCGAATCGCTTCGTGGGCTTCCTGCGCTCCCTTGGCTTTGCGGTGCTGTGTCACCTTTTTCGGCACGTTGTCTGGATCGTGACCCTCTAGCCATTGCCGCGCCTGGGCACAAAACTCAGGACTGAGGGCAATGCTATCGGTTCGCATGTAAGTGATCAGCCCTGCTTCATACAGGGATTGTGCCACCTGCATAGTTTTCTCAGGACTGAACCGCAAGCGAGAACCCGCTGCTTGTTGCAATGTGGAGGTGATAAATGGTGGTGGTGGCGTGCGAGCTGCGGTTTTACCTTCCACCGAAACCACGTGATGCGGCTGCTGTTGGGCGATTTCAACTAAGCGATCGGCAGCAGCTTGGGACGTGACGCGATCGGACTCTGGCAGTTGGTTTTCTGCTTGGCCTGCAGCTGGGTGAGTGGCATCATCGGCAGGAGCAGTTTCAGAGGTGGCTTCCGTTGGCTGGCTGCGGTAATAAGCTCGAAAACCCTCCCCGTAATCGACAAACACACTCCAGTAATCTTGGGGTACAAAGGCTTGGATTTGCCGCTCGCGATCGCAAACAATATGCAGGGCTGCACTTTGAACACGGCCCATACTCTTAGCGCCATTGTGCAACTGCCAGAGCAAAGGAGAGCCTTTGAACCCCACGAGCTTATCGAGAACGGTGCGACATAAGCCAGAGTTAACCAGATTCAGATCAATCGAGCGGGGTCGAGCGATCGCGGCGCGAACAGCATTCGGTGTAATTTCCGTGTAGACCACCCGTTGCGGTTGCTTCAGGTTGAGGGCTTGTTGAATGTGCCAGGCGATCGTTTCTCCCTCGCGATCGTAGTCCGTTGCTAACACCACCGTTTGGACTTGTTTCACCGCCGATCGCAGTTGTTGAATCGTTTCTTTGCCCCTGGTGCCTCGCGCCATAAAGCGGCACTTCACCGATTGACCGTCAAGATCGAAGCCTAGAGAGTCTTCACCATCATTCGCCAGCTCTCGAATATGGCCCATACTGGCCTTCACCAGCCAATCCGAACCCAGAATTTGACTGAGCTTTTTAACCTTACCCGGACTTTCGACGATCAAGAGCTTGGTTGCCAAGACAAACTCCCCTTCCTAACTGACAGCACCACTAGACCTGCACCACTGGACACATCCTTCACTGATCGATCATAGCTGCTAATACACCTGAACTACTACGTCATCAAAGATATTTCAAAGCAGGAATTGGGAACTTTGTTGTTTAAGGCTTTTCCTTTGTCCAAACTTAATTTCATCGTTTCTACACATTGAAAAGTTTTGTGTCCCAGAAAGTAGCGATCGCCCAATCCAAGATGACTGATTTACAGACGTTCTCCCTGCCTGAGGTCGTAACTGGAACACAAGCTGATCTGGATCTGGCTCAGAAGATGATTCAAGTGTGGCGGACTGATGGCATTTTTCAAGTTGCCATGAACTCGGTTCAAGCACAAAAGACCAAGCAGGCATTTGATGCCAGCCAACGCTTCTTTCGTTTGCCTCTGGCGGATAAATCTCAATGGGTCAGTGACCTGACTTATAGCGGGTATATCGCGGTTGGGGAAGAAGTGACGGCTGGAAAAACCGACTACTCCGAGATCTTCACCATTTGCAAAGATATTCCTCTCGATGATGCCAGCGTTCAGGCAAAGCGCCCCTGTCATGGACCTGTGCCTTGGCCTGATCCTGACTATCACCAAGCCATGAAAGCTTATATGGATGAACTGGGTGCTGTGGGTGAGAAACTGCTGAGATTGACCGCTTTAGGTCTAGAACTGCATGACATCGATGCCCTAACTCAACTGACTCAAGAAGGTTGGCATCACATGCGCGTCTTGCGGTTTCCAGCCTTATCTAAAAGCGCCACCAGAGGCATCGGAGCCCATACAGACTACGGCTTGTTAGTGATTGCCACTCAAGACGATCGCGGCGGCCTGTATATCCGTCCACCCGTGCCCGGAGAAAAGCGCAACCGGAATTGGTTAACCACGGAAAGCTCTGCGGGTATGTATGAAAATGATGACCCCTGGATTTTCGTCAAGCCCGTGCCGAATGTGCTGACCGTGTTTCCGGGTGATATTCTACAATTCATCACAAACGGTTATCTCCTCTCTACCCCTCACAAAGTCAAACTCAACCCAAAAGAGCGCTTTGCCTTAGCCTACTTTCATGAACCTAACTTCGATGCTTGTGTTCGGCCACTGGTTGATACTGATCGGGATGAGTTTATCCATTACGGGACGCACTTTACCAATATGTTCATGCGGTGCTATCCAGAACGCATCACCACCCACCGCATTATTGATGAAGATCGCCTGTCTAAGCTGACTGTTTGAGGGGGTGTAAGAGATATCCAGCCGCAAGCGATCGATATGCTGCTATCTGTTCCTGCTGCCACTCGGAGCTAAAACCCAACTCTTCTGCCAAAATTGCTGCTACTCTCGGTGCCATCTCCAGACTCGCAGCGGCATCTAGCAAGAGCGATCGCGTTCTGCGAGAGAGTACATCTTCTACCGTGCGAGCCATTTCATAGCGAGCGGCCCAGCGTACCTCCGCTTCCA
>DATNPE010000170.1:0-4250 GCA_036703355.1 Allocoleopsis sp.
CTACTCTGTCTAATTGGCAACAGATTTTAACCCCAGCTTCAGGCGTAACTTCTGTGTTTGGCCGCACTGGTGTGATTGGTGCTCAGTCGGGGGATTACACTGCTGCTCAAGTTGGAGCGTTGGCGATCGCCAACGACTTGAGTGATTTAAGTAGTCCAAGCATTGCTAGGACCAATTTAGGGTTGGGCAGCTTAGCCACTAAAAGCAGCTTACTTGCAGCAGATATTCCTAATCTTGATGCAGGGAAAATCACCACAGGTGTCTTTGCCGACAGTCAAATTCCTGCCAGTATTGCACGGGATAGTGAGGTGCAAAATGCAGTCTCTAGCAAAATCGATTCCTCTGAGAAAGGTCAACCAGGTGGAGTTGCTTCTCTAGATGCTGGCGGTAAAGTGCCAACAGACCAACTACCAGAGTTTGGTGCTGTGCAGTCGGTGTTTGGCCGCACAGGTGCAGTTGTAGCGCAAGCAGGGGATTACAACAGCAGCCAGATCAGCGGATTGGGGACGATCGCGACACAGGATGCAAATAACGTCAGCATCACAGGTGGAACTGCAACGCTTAACACCCTGCGATCTGGCTTTACTCAAATTGCGGGTGCAGGTTTAACAGTCACATCTAGCGCCGCCGCCGCTGCCGACCCAGGGGCAGGCAATGCAGCGATCGCGGGCACCCTCAGCGTGGGAGGCGCGATCGCCACGCTAGGCAATCTCAACATCAATGCTACCGGATCGTCTGAAGCCAGCCCACGATTGCTTCAGTTTTCGGGACTGACTTCAGGAACAGCAGTTAGGGTGGAATTTGGGGATAGTTTTAATAGCTGGAGCACGGCAAATGGCAAAGCCATGCAGCTCCGCAGCTACCATCACCTTGAACTCTTGGGAGGGGCAGAAGACAGCGCCATCAGCTTCTCCGATAATGCCAACTACGGGGTTTTCGTTCACAATCAAAAACCAGCTCGCACCGCGTTCAATGTTCGTCTCGCCGCCAGCCAGAGCGCGAATGCGCTATCCGTGGAGGATAACGGCAGCGTTGAACGACTCAGGGTGACCGCGACAGGCGACTTGCAACTCAATGCAGTCGGGTCAACCGCAGGCACTCCCAAGGTTCTGGGATTTAGGAACCTCAACAGTGGAAACGCGGTCGAGCTTCAGTTTGGGGATAACGTCAACGTCCTGCGAGCAGTCCACGGGCAAGCACTCCAGCTGATTTCTTATCACCAGCTGGAGCTAAACGGCGGGGCGGAAGCAGCAAGCATTACAGGCGCTGAGGCCAATGCCAACTACGGGGTCTTGGTTCGCAATCACCGAGCAGCTCGCCATGCGTTGACCATTCGAGGGGCCGCGTCTCAGACTGGTCAGCTACTTCGACTTGAGAACAACAGTGGCACCGAAGTCTTTGCGATCGCGTCCGCAGGGGCTTTATCTGCTGCCACAGCCGCCTTTACTCCTGGCAGTCTGTCCAACCAAATCAGAATCGGAGACAATGTATCGAACTCCGTATTTGCAGGAATAGAGCTACAAGGCCCGCTAGCCTACAACCCGCCGAGCCAGAACAAGTGGGGAATTGCTTGCAACGCCTCCGGGCACCTGACTTTCATGACTACGCCAACTGCCGACACCAATAACGTAGTGGGCTACTGGACTGTTAATTCTGGCCTATTCCTAAATACCAATCTGTCACTGACCAACGGGGGGAGTGCTCCAGGACCAAGAATTCAGGTGGGTGGGTCGAACGGTCTTTATAATCCTTCAGCTAATGTTCTATCAATTGCCGCAAACGCAACCGAAGCTGCTAGGTTTAGCTCCACGAATGTAAATATCCCACTCACCACAGCATCAACCTCCACAACTACTGGAGCAGCGACTATTGCAGGAGGTCTTGGGGTTGGAGGGGCTGTAAATATTGGCGGAAATGTGGCGATCGGTGGCTCAATCAGTTCTAAATCAACTGGAGTCACTCCCTACTTCACAGGACTCTCTACCTCTGCAAGTGCCAACGTTGGCATTTACCCAACCGTTCAAATTGGCACTACAGGAGACTATTACTGGATTCTTAAAAAAGGAACCGGAGCAGGGGGAGCCTTTGAATGTTGGGAGGGCACTGCTGCTCAGTCAGGAGGCATAAGGCTGTGGTCAAACCACAACGTCTCTAATTTAGTTCTTTCTGCTGATTTTCACGAAACAACAAACCTCTACGGCAATTTCGGGTCTAGTAGCGGCACATCACTATTACTAAGTGGTCGAAGTTCTAAGAACTTAAGCTTCAGCACTGCGAATCTTTACGGGGTTCGAGTGGCTACCCCTCCTGCCGTTACTAGTACTGGAGGATTTACGGCTACTCAAGCAGCGACCCTTGCGATTGACGGGCCTTACGCAGGAACACCTGTGCTCAATGCTTATTCCCTGCTTGTTAGCACTGGAGCCACTAAGCTAGGCGGGAATGTAGAAATCATTGGCACTCTCAAGCCTGGTTCATACACCGTTGCCACTTTACCTGCCCCAGGCACCGCAGGACGAAAAGTCTACGCTACCGATGCTAAATGGAGTGGTGGCATTGGGTGTGAGGTGTTAGACAATGGCAGTATTTGGCTCACGCCTGACGGTGTACAAGCCTCAACATCTGGGTATCACCGCATCATCAATGCCAGTAGAGCGCTCGATCGCACAGATCGCATTATCTGGGCAAACACCGCAGGAATTTTGATTACACTGCCACTAGTGAGTGCCTACAAGCATGTACCCTACAGAAGCAGAAATATTTCTGCTGGGGATATCACGATCACGGTTTCAGGCACGGACACTATCGAAGGAGTGACATCAATATCTCTTGCGGCGGGCAATTCCTATGATTTTGAAAATGATGGCAGCTCGTCTTGGAGGGTGATGTAGCATGGCCTTGATTCAGGGGGTTCAGTTTCCTAATGCTCTAACGCTAGAACAGTACTATCTTTCGCAAGGACACTTGTTTGGATCTTGTATTCGAGTTGCCGTTGCAGCCAATGGGGGACTTGTTGGAGTTTTTCACAATCCTTCTGACAGCAATACCATCTTGGTTCCCTTCCGCATTGTTGGCAGTAGCAGTGTAGATGGCGAGCGAATGCGGTACAGGGCGGGAAGTACGATCGCCAAATCCTCAGTCAAGATCCCTAGCACGCTTGCCCCTGCGACAGCCATCAACCGAGCGGGCTTATCCAATGCAGCCAAGGGCAAGCTGTACCCGAACGGCTCTGGGTTAGCTGCAACAGATGGAGCGTTTGAGAAAACAATTTTTCTGAGTGCTCATGGAGCTGATCCAACTTACGAAAATGGGTCAATGGATTTAAGGCCAGGTGATTCCCTTTATTGGATGTTTGTACCCGATGCTGCACTCTCTAGAACGATTTCTCTTGAAATCATCTGGGGTGAACGATCGCTTTAATTTTTAGTTGAGCTAAAACAATGTCATTAAAACCGTATGAAGCCCTGATCCGCTTTAAGCCAGAAGGTGCTTTCCAGGGGGCAAGCATTAAGTATTGGGATGAAGCTCGTCAACTAGAAACCCCCCCCGAAGACTTGGGCGATACTTCTGATCCTCGTTTCCAAGAGGTTCTTGGTGCAGCTATTGTGGCGGCAAATACTCAAATCACAGAATTACAAGCTCAGCTCACTACGGCTACAGCAGATGCTGCTGAGCTGCCAACTTTGCGCGATCGCATTACTCAGTTAGAGACAGAACTGAGTGAAGCTCAGAGCCAGGTCTCCAGCTTGCAAACCCAGCTCGCTACGACTCAAGTAGATGCTGCTGAGCTGCCAACGTTGCGCGATCGCATCACTCAGTTAGAGGCAGAGGTAGAGGGGTATCGAAACCCGCCCCGCCCAAAATATGACTATGTGGGCCTGTGGAACAGCTTCTTACGCGAAGGGATCAACATTTTCTTATTTGTACGATACATGGCGGATCAAGCTCTACCAATTGCTAATGCTTATTCAGATTTCAAAGATGCTTTGACCAGCCCAACTCCTTCTCTCGCTGGCTTACAAAGTTCTGTGAATAATCTGTTTATGACAATTCGAGCGTTTGGCGCTGACTTTGACAAGGAGCAAAATTTGGCAATGCGATCGTTGTTGGATTCCTATGGATTTGAGGAAATTAATTTTCCTCTGCAAACTGCCTTTCCCGCAGGTTCTGCGTCTGAAATCTAAGCGGCTACTACTATGTCTCTCTCTGAACTCTCACAGCGCTCTCAATCGCGTATCCCTACCCCAGTT
>DATNPE010000171.1:0-6577 GCA_036703355.1 Allocoleopsis sp.
TAGAGGAAGACCGTTTCTGCCTGTATTACCAACCGATTGTGGCGACTCAGCAAGCCAACCTCCAAGAAGAACACTACGAAGTCTTGCTGCGGCTGCAGGATGAAGCAGGGCAATTGGTGCCGCCAATGGCCTTTATTCCGGCGGCAGAACGCTACAACTTGATGCACTTGATCGATCGCTGGGTGATTCGTACCTTGTTTGCGGCTCAGGGGCAACATTATCGAGCGGCTTGGCAACGCTATCAACCGGAAGTCGATCGCTGTCTGTATGCCATTAATCTCTCAGGGGCGAGTATTAATGATGAGCAGTTCATTGACTTTCTGCATGAGCAGTTTGCCCTGCATCAGGTGCCGCCCCAGGTGATTTGCTTTGAGATTACCGAAACCGTGGCGATCGCCAATTTGACCAGAGCGATCCAATTAATGCGAGAACTGAAGCAATTGGGTTGCCGCTTTGCCCTGGATGATTTTGGCTCTGGTATGTCTTCCTTTGCTTACCTAAAGAACTTGCCCGTAGACTACCTCAAGATTGATGGCAACTTCATCAAAGATATTCTAAAAGACCCGACTGACCTGGCCATGACAGAAGCGATTAACCAGGTGGGGCATGTCATGGGCCTGCAAACTATCGCGGAGTTTGTCGAGAACGATCGCATCTTTGAAGTGATCAAAGCTTTGGGGGTAGATTATGCCCAAGGTTACGGCATCGCTCGTCCTCGTCCTTTTGTGCTCTGACAGCAGTAGCCGCATCAGTGATGCTCAGTGGCAATGCTATCAATCATTTTGAGGCGAGTGCTGAGTGCTGAGGATGGTTGGTGAGGTGTCTTGTAGGTGCAAGTCAGCGATCGCGCTAGGACCGACAAGCTGCCGCTGCTTTGGATCGCCAGGATGTCAAATTTCGCTGTTTTGCTGGCTACTGTTGTGGGATCAAAATCAATCTAAAATTTTGGAGGTTTGACATCAAAAGGTGATTAATTCAACAAGGGCATCTCAAGAGTCTTAGCTAAAATAGCGGTTATAGCTCTACTGCAATTCACTCTGGAGAAATAAGTAACTTTGTTGACTGTTTAGAGCTAACTCTATCCTCAAGAATGATTAATGCGAGCAAAAGCCCGCCCTATCCTAGAACCAGTCTCAGGCTGAAAACTTGAGAAGAACTGAATTTTAAGATCATCCAACTTAGTTCGTAGCCATCAACTCAACTTTAGAACCCCTAGGATAGTTATGAATTCGTTCATTCCATGCGCGATCGCCCTCAAGATTTCAAATTGATTGAACTACCAAAGTCAAAATAATTTTCCATGAATTTGATGGTAGTAGCCTAGGATTTTGACGGTTGAAATTGATTGTTAAAAAGTTTTTATTGAGCCATTCAAATTATGTTTGGATTCTTGATTTTTTTCATTCTTTGCTTGGTGCTCTTCCTGTTTGTTAGCCGCAAGCAAACTCAAAAAGATTTTGCTTGGTGGGTAGAAGTAGTGACAGCTCAACCCAAGTGCACCTACTACTTTGGGCCTTTTACGAGCGCTGAAGAGGCCAAACGCGCTGAACCGGGCTATGTGGAAGATTTAGAAAAAGAAGGTAGCAAAGGCATTGTTGCTCAAGTGAAGTGGTGTCAGCCCAAGGAACTCACCATCGCTGAAGAAGAGCAGCTAACCTATAGCTAAGGCCAATTGCCTGTTGAGTTTGCCTCTGGGGTGGGCTGAATCTTGTCGCTCACCCTTGCAACCAATCCCCTAGCCCAGCAAAATAACGTATCTAATTCCGCTGCTTAGCGAATTCCTTTTGCAGCGTGATTTCGGCAATCTAGAAGATACAGTTAAGCGCTGATCAATCAGGGGAATGCCATGAATTCAAGCTCAAGCGCAGTTCATAGGAATGAGAGTACGCGAGTTCGAGTCCTTGGAGAAACAGGACAAACTGTCGTTTATGTTTTTCCCAGCGGTGGGGCCCAGTTGCTGAGGGACAACGAAGGGGAATTTAGCGATCGCCCCTCGCTGTCACAGTCCCGCAAGCTTTTAGGTGAGCAACTCATCGAAGCAGGCTATATTACGGCTGCCCAACGAGATGTCGCTCTGCATGACCAAAAATCAACGGGGCTACGTCTTGGAGAGATTCTGTTGATGCGTGGCTGGCTTGATGAAGCAACGCTCAACACTTTTCTATAACTTGTCTCCAGGATGCTGGTGGAGACCGCTCAGCATTGCTTTAAGGCGGCAACTCTGGCAATAACGCGATCGCCTGTGATCTGTTTGTTCAGGCATGAGCCGCTACCAAGGGCAAGCCAAAAGCGATCGGAAAACATCATAATGTTTACTCAAATAAGGCAGGTAGACTGGGTGGCCGCAAAAATAGTTGGGTGAAGTAGTAGCTGTTGCCTTGACGCCACACGCCGACACCTGTCTCGCTATATTTGGCATTGAGAATATTCTCTCGGTGGCCAGGGCTTTTCATCCAACCCCGCACTGCCACAGGTGCAGGACTGGGAATATTGACACTCTTGAATAAGTTCTCACCCACAATCCAATAGACGATGCCTGCGGCTTGCACTCGTTGACCCACATTCCGACCATCGGGACCCGTGTGGCTAAAAAAGTTTTTCTCTGCCATGAGGCGGCTGTAGTTGCGTGCCACCTGAGCGAGCCGAGCGTTATTTTTGAGTGGTTTTAAGCCCTGTTCTTGCCGAATCTCGTTAATGCGCTGTTGCACTGTAGTTTCCATCTCCGCGATCGCAGGTGACGGCACCGCCGCAGAGGGAGCCGAAGGAGAGGCGCTCGGCGACTGGATAGGAAAACTGGTTGGTAATGGGAGATCGGGAAGTATCTGGGGCAGCGATTCACAACCCATTAAACTCAGGGCGATCGCTCCACTCAAGAGCCAGGTAGGTTTAGCAGGCATGAAAAGAAAGAACCGTGGCTTAGTGGCCATTGGCATAAGCGATCGTGCTCAGCAGGGCGTTCTCAGCTTGGCGAGAGTCTAACCGGGTATGCTGCACTACAATCGGCACATCAGACTCAAACACGCTGGCGTAATCGGTATCTAGAGGGATCGGGGCTGGATCGGTGAGGTCGTTAAAGCGCAGGTGCTTAGTGCGTCGAGCGGGAATCGTCACCCTGTAAGGCCCGACGGGTTCGCGATCGCTAAAGTAAATTGTGATTTCTACATGGGCATCCTGGTCGGTGGTATTGAGGATGCAGGCAGTTTCGTGACTGGTAAATTGAGGTTCCGGGCCATTGCTATAGGCGGGAATGTAGCCCTCCGCAATTACCCATTCTGTGTGTCCAAGCAGCTTACTCATTCGTTCTGGCAAAATAGTCTACAGTCGCACTCCAGGCGATGCCCTGACTTGCAGATAACTCCTAGCAAAGAGTAGGAGTGGGCATAGTTCCTCTCATTTCTAATCTGTCGGTGTTCTCGTTTCGGTTCACCTATCCTCAGAAGGAGATTAGGTCGAGGTTGTTGTGAGTAACTGCATAATGGCTTCTCTGGTGGGCAAAGCAGTTTGCGCCCCAAAACCTGTCGTCGCGATCGCGGCTGCGGCATTGGCAAAACGACCTGCTTCAGGCCAAGGCTGATTTTCGGCTAGGGCTACAGCGATCGCAGCGGCAAAGGCATCTCCTGCTCCCGTGGCATCAACCGTGGGTACAGGTACCTTGGGCAATAAGCATTCTCCTTCGGGCCAAATCAGCAAATTGCCCGCATCTCCTGCTTGGACTGCGACTGCACCCACCCCGCGCTGGAGGAGTATCCTGGCTGCTTGGCGGGCCGAGTCTGGGTCTGTCACTTTCACTCCTGTGATTACCTCTGCCTCGGAAGAGTTGGGGCGAATCACATCAATCAATTGCAGTAGGGTGTCGGGTAGGGGCACCGCCGGAGCGGGATCAAGCACAGTTTTGGCTCCAGCCTGACGAGCCAGTCGAAAAGCGGCCTGTACGACCTCTAAAGGGGCTTCTAGTTGGGCTAAAACCACCTTAGTGGCAGCGATCGCGGCTTGGGCTGCCTCGACATCCGCAACTCCTAGTTGATGGTTTGCCCCCGGTGCCGTCAAAATCTGCTTTTCGCCTCCTTGTCCCACCATGATCAGCGCAACTCCAGTAGGCGTTTGGGGATCTTGCACTAAGTAACGAGTATCCACTCCTTGGGCTTGCAGATTCGCCATCAAGGTTTGACCGCGATCGTCTTTGCCAATCCGAGCCACAAACGCCACGCGAGTTCCTAGACGAGCTACTGCAACCGCTTGATTGGCTCCTTTCCCTCCGGGTGCCGCTAGAAAGGTTTCTCCTTGAATCGTTTCTCCGGGCTGAGGCAGTTTGGAGCCGCGAATCAGGTAGTCACTATTGGCGCTACCCACTACCACAAGATCCCAAGTCGTTGTCTGTGTCATGGTTGCTCCACTCTGCTAGAACCACAAACTGTGGGGCAGCGATCGCAATTGACTGCTATCCACCTTAATTCTAGAAGCCAAAAACTTAATACTTGGGACAGGCGACAGAAATTATTTCTGTCGTTGAAAATCGAAGCATACTTGCTTTGGAGGTGATGCTGGTGTGATTTCGCCTTGGCGAAGTCCTCTCCCGTTGTCTGAGTACACAACTGAAGAAGTGGTTGTCTACTTTTACAGCGGCAGGTGGATTCCAATTATGTTTTGTCGTTTGGCAGAGGCGATCGCACTCCACCGTAGAGCCTTACTCGCGGGTAGAGAGCTGTTTGTCTTTCCCCCAGAGGTTGATCCTAGCGACTCTTCACACCGATTAGACTAAATCGTCTGCCTGATTTACGAGCGCGATCGCTTTTGTTGAAGCTGCTTGAATTGTCTTTTGCTCGATTTAATAAAAAATTAATATTTTGAATTGTGGGTGGCTATCCTTCTAAAGGTAGATATAGCGACTCTAATTTATTATCGTGGCCTACGTTGATCTGTAGGCTAGGGTTTGGTTTGGGCTTGCTCGCAGTCTGCGCTGGACAGAGCTTGGTATAAGCGGTTGTTGCGCTCCAGCCATAAACAATGCCACCGCCTGGAGAGACGGTGGCTAGGAGTTTGGGAAAGGCGATCGCAGCTCAGAAAAGCTCTAGGCCAATGCGGGAGTCGCAGTCTGTTGCTTTTGTTGTGCTAGTTCGAGTAAGCGCCGAATCCGCTCCTCCGTGGGGGGGTGAGTGCGGAAGAGTGACTGTAAACCCTCAGCGGAAAGTGGATTGATGATGAGCAGGGGAGACAGCGCCGGATTGCCATTCATCGGGATTCGCAGCCCCATCTCTTCCAACTTTTGTAAAGCGCTGGCTAAGGCAGCAGGATTGCCTGTGATCTCAGCCGAACCTTGGTCTGCCGCGAATTCTCTGGTTCGAGAAATAGCAAATTGAATCAGACCCGCGGCTAAGGGAGCCAAAATAATCAGGAACAAGAGGGCAAAGGGATTGCCACCTCGACGGGTATCGCGAGTGACAGGGCCATACAACGTGCCAAAAGTGAGAATGCGACCGAGAAAAGTAATTGCCCCTGCCAAAGTCCCTGCGACTGCTTGAGTCAGCGTGTCCCGATTTCGCACGTGGGTGAGTTCGTGGGCAATCACCCCTTCGAGTTCTTCGCGGGAGAGCAGGTTGATAATGCCTTGAGTCACCGCGATCGCCGAGTGTTCTGGGTCGCGACCTGTGGCAAAGGCATTGGGTGATTCAGTCGGCACTAAAAATAGTTTTGGCATCGGAATCCCTGCGCGATCGCTGAGTGAGGCCACCATGTCATACAGTTCGGGAGCTTCCTCACGAGCCAAAGGTTGGGCTTGGTAGGCAGCCAACGCTGCTTTGTCAGAGTAGTACCAAGAGCTAAAGCTGGTAAAGGCCGCGATCGCTAACCCTAGATACAGCCCTTGCTCGTCGCCGACTAGAGCATATGCGCCCAAAACAATCAGCCCACTTAGCAACCCCAACAGAGCTGCCGTCTTAATTTGATTTGCCCCAAGCATAGTTTCTACCAATGGTTTTGAAAAAATTTGAGAGTTGTTCTTAAAATCTCAAATCTTCATTGCTTTTAGGCTCTATCGGCTGAAGGAAACTTGTCTCTGTCGCCAGTACGGTACTCAACTGCTTAACCTCAAAGCTAGATCCCCAATCTTGATAGGCAAAACATAACCAGGAGCCGAATCATGTATTTGGATTGCTTGACATTGCTTACCCCAGTATTTCTGCCTAAAATGAGACCAATTTAATCAAACGACACCTTAGGCGGCTCTTGTCCGGGGAGGAACTATGTCTCAGCGCCCGATCATTCTTGGCATTGTGGGAGATAGTGCTGCCGGAAAGACCACCCTAACCAAAGGCATTGCTCAAGTGCTGGGACAGGAAGATGTCACCATCATTTGTACCGATGACTACCACCGCTACGATCGCCGTCAGCGAGCCGAGATTGGCATCACCGCCCTCCATCCTGACTGCAACCATCTCGACATCATGCAGCAACACCTCGCACTGCTGCGCTCAGGTCAACCGATTCTCAAGCCGATCTACAGTCACACAACAGGCACCTTCGAGGCTCCCATCTACATCAAGCCAAGCCGCTTTGTCATTGTGGAAGGACTGCTCGGTTA
>DATNPE010000172.1:0-3338 GCA_036703355.1 Allocoleopsis sp.
CCCTAAGGTGACGGGAGCCACGAGCACGCTGTTGGAGCCTGTTTTAGTACGATCGCCAATGAATGTGGGATGCTTGTTCACTCCATCGTAGTTGGCAGTGATCGTTCCTGCCCCAATATTCACCCGTTCGCCTAGGGTGGCATTGCCGATGTAAGACAGGTGAGCCACGTTGGTGCGATCGCCTAAAGTGCTGCTCTTGATCTCGACAAAGTTGCCGATGCGGCAGCCCGAACCCACCTCTACCTGGCCCCGCAGATGAGCATAGGGACCGATCCGGGTGCCAGATTTTACGGTGCTGTCGGTCACGACTGAGTAAAGCACAGTGACGTTTTCGCCAATTTCGCTGTTCTCAATTAAGCTGCCAGGACCAATCCGTGCGCCTGAACGAATGATGGTGTTGCCGCGCAAGTGGGTTTGGGGTTCAATCACCACGTCAGGCTCAATTTGCACCGTTTCATCAATGGTGATGCTGTCTGGGTCTACCAATGTCACCCCTGCGGCCATCCAGTCGTCTTTGACTCTGGTCTGCAAAATCTCGTAAGCACCCGCCAACTGCTTACGGTCATTGATGCCCAAGATTTCTTGATAATCTTCTACATCAACGGCCATAACTGGCTCCAGGAAACTCACTGTGTCAGTCAGGTAGTACTCTTGCTGGTCATTGTTGGCTTTTAATTGAGGCAACACGCGCGCCAAGTCAGACCACCGGAAACAATAAACGCCTGCGTTAATCCGATGATTTTGCTTCTGAGCAGGCGTGCAGTCGCGGTCTTCCACAATCTGCTTCACAATGTTTTGACTATCGCAGAAGACGCGCCCGTACCCTTTGGGGTTCGGCAATTGTGCCGTCAAAATCGTGGCAGCATTTTGGTGTTGCTGATGAATTTTCAACAACTGTTGTAAGGTTTCTGGCCGCAGGAGTGGCACATCTCCATTCAGCACCAGTAAATCGCCTTGAAAGTCTTGCAGGTGAGGCAACAACTGCTGAATTGCGTGCCCCGTTCCTTTCTGTTCGGCCTGCTCGACAAACTCCACATCACTCAAAGCTGTCAAAGCTTCCTGAACGAGATGCCCCTGATAGCCGACGATGACGATCCGTCGAGATGGCTCAATCTCAGACAAACTATTTAGAACCCGTTCCACGAGCGATCGCCCCCCCAAACCATGCAACACCTTGGGTAGGTTCGACTTCATGCGTGTTCCACGTCCAGCCGCTAAAATTGCTACCGCTACCATTCCCTTCTGATTCCAGTCTGTTCCACCGGAGTATACCGCGGTTCTTGGTGGGTTATTTTCTCTTTTGCGGCTTGTTTTCTACAATTAGCCCAATCCTATTCGCCCCAAACTAGCTAACTGGAGACTCGATGGAGTGAGACATCGCATTCGGATAAGCTGTGGGGCACAGCTCGCTCACTTCGGTCTGATGAATAAAATGCTTGAACTGCTGCACCAGCTTAGGATTTCGCCAGCCTCTATCGGTTTCCTCTTGTAAAATAGCCAGCGCTTCCTCTGGACTATAAGCTCGTTTGTAAGGCCGCTCGTGGGTGAGGGCATCATAAATATCTATTAGCTGAAAGACCTGGACGACAAAAGGAATTTCATTGCCAACCAAGCCGTCAGGATAACCCGAACCATTCCAGCGCTCGTGGTGATGGCGAATAATCGGTAGCACGCCCTGCATGGTTCTCAAAGGTTGGCAGATTTTCTCGCCAATCAGCACATGCTGCTTCATCACGTCCCATTCTTCTGGGGTGAAGCCCGCTGTCTTCAGTAAAACGGCATCTGGAATTCCGACCTTACCAATATCGTGCAGGTAGCCTCCCCACATCAGATCCCGAATCTCACTTCGCGACAAATTCAGGTACTCGCCAAAAGCCTTGACTCGCAGCACCAGTCGTTCGCAGTGATCACCTGTGTTGGGGTCGCGGCTCTCCACGGTTCGCGCGATGGAGAACAATACTTGCTCGGCATGGTCTAAGTCCTCGTTCAGGCGCTTCTGGCGTACTAAGGACTTGACTCGCGCTGATAGTTCTAGCTGATCAAAGGGCTTGGTGAGAAAATCATCTCCGCCAGCTTCAATGCCTTTGAGTCTGGCCCGTCGGTCATTCAGAGCAGTGATGAAAATAACTGGTGTGAGCCGAGTTTGCTCATCTTGTTTTAAGCGGCGACATACCTCGAAGCCATCCATTCCTGGCATCATCACATCCAGGAGAATCAGGTCAGGATTTCCTTCAGTCACACAAGTTAGGGCCGCTGGTCCACTATCTGCTTCTAGAACGTCGTACCCTTCTACAGAAAGAAGAGCCACAGCAGTCATGCGACTTGCTGGGTGATCATCGACAACCAGGATTTTTGGTCGTTCTAGCTCAAGACCGTTCACTGGGAACCTCACGTGAGAGAGTGGTAGAGAAACCCAATCTAGCTAAGCTGATGGACGTTGAATGTGGCTAGTTCAATACCTAGACTGAACTTCAGGGCCCGAAGCCCAACAAAGTGAGATGTCCAAAAGCCTTTGAAAATTTAGAAACTGATAGGGTAGGGTGCCATGTTTACCAGTATGTTCAATTGTCCCAATTGCGAAATCGGGTTTTTCACGGAGATCAAGTCAAGATTTAACGAGCCGTGGTGATTCAGAATTTAACTAATGTGAATGGGTTGGGCAGCTAGAGGCATATGAGATTGGACCTAACCTAGAGCTTTAGCGATAGTCTCTCATACTGGTTGTCACTTCTTCTAGGTCTTCTGCCTCTTCCTCACTATAGGCCTGAGCTGCTAGTTCCTCATCCATCACAGGCTCAATAGACTGCACAGGAATATCGACGCCATTGATCACGGCTCCTAGGAGGCGGAAATCCGATTCGGCGAGTTGATCAGTGGCTTCAGCTAGGAGACTATCTTCGGTGTAGCCTGGTCGTGTCACGAGTAACATGCCATCACTGTAGGGTTCTAGCAACAGGGCATCGTTGCAGAGGCTGAGTGAGGGCGTATCGAGAATTACGAGGTCAAAGCGTCCTCGAACATCTTCTAAGAGGCGTCGAATTTCACTGGACTCTAAGATGGCAGCAGCTTGACGTTGGGGTCCGGTGCTGGGGACGATATAGAGGTTTTCTACATCTGGAACGAGGCGAATACAATCACCAAACTGGCCATAGTAGCGCAGTGGTTCGATGGCGCTATCGGGGTCAGGAGTGACTTTGAGAGAATTGGCTTGGGAAGGCGATCGCAAGTCTGCCTCAATCAGGAGAGTCCGCTTGCCCGCTCGCGCAGAGGCGATCGCCAAATTGTAAGCACTGACTGTTTTCCCTTCTTGGCCCACGACACTTGTCACCAAGATGACT
>DATNPE010000173.1:0-17273 GCA_036703355.1 Allocoleopsis sp.
AGTTCCGGTGAGAGGGGGAGCGTTTCTAGGGCAATGCGGTCCAAGTGAGCGATCGCCTGTCTTATTGTGTCTTGCAAGTGGCTGGGAAACGGTGAGAGCAGCGATCGCGTCAGTCCTGCTTCGCCTAGAACCAAATGCGACTGAGCCAGACCCAGATTCTTTAGGCAATCCGCCAGCAATAGCAGAATCTCCGCATCCGCCACGAGGCCACCGCCACCCAACAATTCCACGCCCGTCTGGTAAAACTCCTGCTGACGGTTGTGATTGGCTTGAGCCGCTCGCCGAAACACGTTGGCGTTGTAGTAGAGCCGTTGCGGATAGGCAGCACCCGCCATCCGAGTCACCGCTGCCCGTGCGATCGAAGCTGTCAGCTCTGGCCGCAGCCCCAACACTTCATTCTCGGCATCTTGAACTTGAATCACCGTAGAGCGCTGTACCGCTCCCCCCGCCATCAGAGTATCGAGGCGTTCTAGGGTCGAGGTAATAATGCGGTGATAGCCCCAGCGATGAAACACTTGCTGTAGGCGCTTCTCAATCCAGCGCTTTTGAGCCACATCGAGTGGCAGGAGATCTCTAGCTCCAGCAGGTGGTTGATAAACCATTATTTTTTCTTTCCACCAAACAAACCAAACAAACCACCACCCGAATCGCGGGGTTTCTCAGACTGACCAGCTTTGGCTGTTTTAGCTTTGCTGGCAGCCCCAGCAGACAGCTTATCTAATTTCTGCTTCGCTTCCAAAGCCTGAGCATCTTTGGGGTCTAACTGTAGCGCCCGCTCAATGTGAATTTTGGCCATTTTGGCTTGGTTTTGCTTCAAATACACCAAACCCAACAAACTATGGCAACGACTGTTATTGGGTTCTAATTTCAAGCCATCTCGAAGTTCCAAAATCGCTTGAGCAAAGGCATTCCGATTAATTAGTTCTTCAGCCCGACGGCAGTACTGTTCTACGGCTGACAGTTTAGGCGGTGCTGTAGCAGGAGCCGCTGGAGCAGGAGGCTTACCTCCCGAATTCCCTGGCTTAGTAGAGGTTGCCCCTCCCGCAGCCTGAGCTTTGGGCTGAGAAGATGCAACTGCTCCCCCTTTACGCAGCAAATAAACAAAATTCAGTTCACTAATCTGGCCTGTCAGTTCCAGAATTTGATCCAGCTTTTCGTATTGTTTCGCCGCAACTTCCGTGAGTGCTGTTTTATAAACGTGGTCAACATCGGCTGCTTTCGAGAGTTGGGTTGCGACTTCACTAAAAATTTGAACCGAATCCTTTTCTTTAACCGCTTGCTGACCTTTGAGACGTACTAATACTTCGTACTCCGCGCGTTCTCGGTCTTGCGACAACTTCTCATAGGCTGGGTTGACGAGCTTGGATAACAACTCGGTCGCTTGCTGCTTGTCTTCCTCTGAACCAGAAGCAAAACTGTCGGGGTGGAGGCTGCGAGCAATTCTGAGATAACGTTTGCGAATTTCCTTGGCATCCGAATTAATCGGAACTCCCAAAATGGCGTAGTAGTCAGTGAAATCCAGCTTAAATAGCCCTCGGTCAATTTGAAAAGACATGGTTTGTGGTCTCACTTCCCTACTACTAAACTTCTAGTCTACTTTGCCTCACAGGGGTTACCTGCCTTAGGAAGGGTCGCTAGTACCCTGATTTAATACATTGTTATCATTTCTAGCGGCTGATGCAGCGCTCACCTGTAACAGTTCGGCACTCAGAGCCTTGTGAATGTGCGGATTAGTGGCCAAGATGCGACCAGAGGAGATGACGAGAGGGCTTTGGTCGTAAGCCGTGACCTGCCCACCCGCTTCCCGAACTAACACGATTCCCGCTGCCATATCCCAAGGAGACAGGCCGCGCTCCCAATAGCCATCGAAGCGACCGCAGGCCACATAAGCGAGATCCAAAGCCGCAGAACCACTACGACGCACGCCTTGAGTCAGGTGAGTTAAATGGCAAAATTCCGCGTAGTTGTTGTCGGAGGTCTCCCGGCGATCGTAGGCAAAGCCTGAGACTAAAAGGCTCTTGCTGAGTTCAGCAGTTTTTGAGACGTGAATGGGACGGCGATCGCGCGTGGCTCCCAATCCGGTAGCGGCTCGAAATAGTTCTTGGCGGAAGGGATCAAAAATGGCTCCCACCTGCGGCACGCCCCCAATGAGTAGCCCCACTGAAACCGCTGCTACTGGGTACTGGTGGGCATAGTTAGTAGTGCCATCTAGCGGATCGATCGCCCATAAATAATCACTGGCGCTGTTGTTGAGTTGGCCCGATTCTTCAGCCAAAATTGGATGATCGGGAACATGGCGGCGCAGTACCTTGAGAATCTCTGCTTCTGCGGCCTTATCCGCTTCTGTGACTAAATCTCCGGGACGACCCTTCTCTTCGATCGCTTCTAGTTGGCCCCAGTAATCTTGCAAGATTATCCCTGCTGCCAAGACTGCTTCTGTGGCGACATCTAAAAAGATTTGGAGTTGTTCAGGCGATGGCTGGCTCATCTTTAATATTTATTCACAGTTCCCTATTGAATCACTGTTTTGCCACTTTCATGCCTTGAACATAAGGCTCTGGATCTTCGGCCACCCAGCCTAAATTGGAGTTGTAGCGCACCTCGAAATGCAGATGTGCCGCTTGCGAGCTAGGAGTTCCGGTCGTGCCAACGGTACCCACCACAGCCCCTCTTTGAATCGTTTGGCCTGCCCTGACTTTGATGCTGCCTAACTGGGCATAGCGACTCTGCCGCCCACCCGCATGGTTAATCACGACTAAATTGCCATAGGTGCCTTGCGGTTCGGCAAACGCCACCACACCATCGCCCGCCGCTAGCACATTAGTACCGACCGAAGCAGCCAGGTCGATGCCACTGTGAAACGCTACTTGCGCGATCGCAGGTTGTAATCGCCAGCCATAGCCCAACAGCACCGTTGCCTTGGTCGGTAGCGGATACCCGGTTAAGCCATAGCTATTGCGGTTGGGACTGGTGGTGGGTGGTGCAGCCCCCACAGGAGACCAATTCACCCCAGGAACAAAAACAGTGGTGGGTTTGGCTTGGCAACCATTGATTTCAAACAACACATCGGCACGGACTTTGTAAGTGGCTGCCACATCTCGCCAAGTCTGGCCTGCGGGTACTGTCACCTGCACGCCGTTATAAGGCGGAATCACAATCTCGGCACCAGGGTTAGCTTTGCCACTGCGGAGACTAGGATTAAACCCCATCAAAGTAGCAGGAATCAGGTTGTACTTCTGAGCAATGCTCTCTAGGGTTTCACCCGACTTAACGGTGTACCGAGTTAAACGCTCCAACGCAGGCTTGGGACAGAGATCAGAGGTTTGGGCGATCGCCTCCGATTTCACCGATCTCATATCTGATTCTGTGTCTGATGTTCCTGCAAGAGTAGCAGCCTGAGTGCTGACAGGAACCAGGAGCCAAAGCAGAGTAGGTAGAGCCAACCAGCGAGAAAAACCCATGAGCATAGATCTTGAGGGGCCAGAAGACAGAAGTCAGGAGATAGGAGTCAGAAGTCAGAAGCTAGGAGATAGGAGCCAGAAGCCAGGAGATTAGAAGCTGGAGGAGATAGAAGCGAAAAGTCGGCAGTAAAGAGTTCTAGGTGCGATCTTCTGACTCCTGACTCCTGACTCCTAAATTCCGTTTCCCTTGGATCGTAGCAACAAGCGATCGCCTACCTGCAACTGATTTTTCTGCTCACTAGCGCCATCGATTACAGTAGAGGTAGATTTTCCTGTGTCACTGCCAATCAGTGTTGAGAGTATGAGTTTGTCGTTCAAGCAACTAACGATTTACCTGGCTTTATTAGCGATTGGTGGTGGCGCTGGGGCGTGGGGGAGCCGTTACTTCGCCACAGAGTCGGCGAGTGCATTGAGGCAGTTTGTTCCCTTGCCGCAATCACCCGTGCAGGAGCAACCTTCCCGCTCCACTGCCAGATTACCCATTACCAATACCAGCCCTAATTTTATTGCTGCCGCTGTGGAAAAAGTGGGACCAGCGGTGGTGCGAATTGACTCAGCGCGCACGGTCGCCAGTAGTGTACCAGAGGCGTTTAGAAGCCCCATGTTCAAACGCTTCTTTGGCAATGAAGCGCCGATTCCAGAAGAACGGGTAGAACGAGGCACAGGTTCTGGTTTTATTTTGAGTGCGGATGGTCGCCTCATGACCAATGCCCATGTGGTTGCGGAAGCTGACACGGTGAAGGTGACGCTCAAAGACGGTCGCAGCTTTGATGGGGAAGTGGTAGGAGTTGACCCAGTGACCGATGTGGCGGTGGTCAAAATTAGTGCTTCTCGCTTGCCTGTGGTCAAATTAGGTAACTCTCAATCTCTAGTGCCTGGACAATGGGCGATCGCGATCGGCAATCCCTTAGGTTTGGACAACACCGTCACGGCTGGCATCATTAGCGCCATTGGCCGCTCTAGTTCTCAAGTGGGCGTACCGAACAAGCGGGTGCAATTTATTCAAACCGACGCGGCAATCAATCCCGGTAATTCTGGGGGGCCGTTGCTGAATGAGCAGGGAGAGGTTATCGGCATTAATACAGCCATCCGCGCCGATGCTCAAGGCTTAGGCTTTGCCATTCCCATTGAGACGGCTGAGCGCATTGCTAACCAACTATTTCGCAGTGGTCGCGCTGAGCATCCCTACTTGGGCATTCAGATGGTGGACTTGACGGGCGAAATTAAAGAAGAAATCAACCGCGATCGCGACCTCGGCCTCAAGGTGACGCAGGATCAAGGCGTTTTAATTGTCAAAGTTTTAGAGGACTCACCCGCTGATAAAGCAGGATTGCAGCAAGGAGATGTGATTGAGAAAATCAACGGTAGGTCGGTGAAAACTGCTTCAGAGGTGCAAGAGATCGTTGAAGCTAGTAGCGTCGGTGCCCAGCTTAACCTGGAAATTAACCGCAACGGCAAAACTCAACGCTTAAAAGTTCAACCCAGCGCCTTCCCCACCAATGAACTGGGCTAGCCTGCGATCGCAGGGATTAACCTGATCTCTCCCCAAACCCATCTCCTGCGAGACGAGAGGCTTTGAACTTAGCTCCCCTTCCCTTGTAGGGAAGGGGCTGGGGGTTAGGTCAATCTAAAAGTTCTCTTTATAGTGTGTCGTCGGTTATGCCTCGGGGCTGGGATCTTCAAACAGCGACAGAGAGCCTGCCAAAACGCCTTCTAGTTCCATGCGTTGTTCCATCTGACGCAGGAAATAGCCCGTCATCATGGCCGAGGCGAGTAGACCTGCTAAGTTGTCGCGATCGGTTGTGATTTGGACATTAAAGCCTTCGCTGGGTAGCATTCCCACCAAACCCTGAACGTTGTGGGAAATAATCTGTTTGACCTCCGGGCTGACTGACTTGGCGACTCGCGCCAGCACTTCAGGCGATTGATGTTGGAGATATTTCAGCAACGGATTCGCTTGAGTGTTTTCGGAGTCAGAGCCAAGGAACTTAGCACTTTCAGGGTTAAAGACCATAAGGACGCTAAAGGGTTTGCTTGCTTATTTGTACTATTGTGGCATTTCCAACCACCTCTATGACCAGTGCTGAAAGGGTGAAAATTCCGAACCTGAGTAGGTGGTGATACACGAAATTCACTGAGCCGCAAAAGTTAGGCTTCGTCGCTGCCTTCTGGGGTAGATGGCTCTAAAGAGATGGGGAGTTTATCTACCTGAAAATACTGGTGAAACTTTTCTGTCACCTGTAACCAATAGGACCGCCCATCAGATTGTCGCCGTTTCCGCACAAAGCCTTGCTCGACTAATTCTGGTACATGCTGATAGGCACCAGAACCCCGCAAGTTGACCAAATCCGCTTGAGCGATCGGGCCACGCAAAGCGATCGCGGCTAAAGTTCGTAAAGCCCCGACTCCTAAATCCACCGGAATCAAGGTTTGAACCAATTTGTGGAACGCAGGACGCAGTTGCAAGCTGTAGCCTTCCGGTGTCTCCACCACTTCCAAGGCACTGTCGCGGTGAGCATAATCGGCCATCAGTTCGATCAAGCCTTCTTCTGCCGTGGCGCGATCGCAGCCTGCATATTTGGCAATCTCGCTGACTGAGAGCGGTTGCGCTTTTAAGTAGAGAATCGCCTCAATGGTGCTAGCGAGTCCCGTCTGTTTTGGCGGTTCTTCCCAAAGCGTCGGTTGATCGCTCAATCCAGATTACGTCCTGTCAGTTCAACAAAAATATCTTCTAAGTTGGAAGATCGCACCATCATACCAGTCTTATTTGGCTGCTGATCAAGATAGGCATTGGCTTGTTCTAAGTCAGGGAAAAACTGGTAATCCCATTTGTCGCCTTTCTGGGTCATCACCAAGCCTTCGCCATATTTCTGGCGCAATTCGGAGAGGGTGCCCAACTCGATCAGCTTGCCTGCGTCCATAATGCCAATGCGATCGCACAGATACTCTACTTCATCCATGTAGTGCGTCGTCAGCAGCATGGTCATGCCTTGCTTGTTTAAATCCCGAATGATTTCCCAGAGGCGGCGACGAGTTTGCGGGTCTAAACCAACCGTGGGTTCATCGAGAAACAGAATTTCTGGCTCGTGTAGCAAGGCACGGGCAATCTGTAAGCGCCGCTTCATCCCGCCGGACAAGGTTTTGACCAAGTCGTCGCGGCGATCGCTCAACTCTACATAATTCAGCCAGCGATCGATTCGTTCTTGGCGCGCTCGGTTGGGGATATGGTGCAGGCGACCATGAAACTCCATGTTCTCCCAAACCGTCAAGTCACCATCGACACTCGTCTGCTGCAACACTACCCCAATCCGCTGCTTCACCTGAGCCGCATGACGCACCACATCAAAATCAGCAATCTGAATTTGCCCCTGGCTGGGTTTGGTCAGCGTGGTCAACATGCGAATTGTGGTAGATTTCCCTGCCCCATTGGGACCGAGCAGCCCAAACATCTCTCCGGATGGGATCGTCAATGACAGATCGTGAACCACCGGGCGATCGCTATAGGCTTTGTAGACGTTTTGCAGGGAGATCGCAGCAGACATGCAGAACTGAACCAGAATGAAACCAATCTTTACACTAGCACCGATGCTGCGAGCAAATCGCTCATCCTGCTTCTCCCGTGCCCCAAACCTTTGAGGCCGCCCTTATTCCTAACAGAAGCAACAAGCTAAGCGGCGCAGCAAAACTGGTTCACGTGGAGTACTACTTCACCATGATCGGGCACCCAAGCCAGCCACTCCTCTTCAGACTGCTGACACAGGAGCAAGGCTTCGTCGTAGCTAAAAGCGCTGGGAGGTTCTAGCAAGCTGACCCAAGTTGAAGCTTCAGGTTCACGGGATGAAGGGGCAAACCCTGGTAGCCAGCAGAAGTTAGCAGTCTGAGTGGAAGCAGCTTGAGAATATTGCAGTGTCACTTTCATCAGTCGGTTTCCTTAATTCGAGATTAACTAGCTACTGTTAAATCAGTTTGCGGCTTGCGATCGCTAGGGCCGCTTTAATATTTGGGCAATAAAAATATTTCTGTAACAAAGACTACAGAAAATCAAAGTGATAGATCAAGAACCTGAAGTATAACTTTACGTTCGGCAGCTCCTTCTAAAGGGGGACTCAGCGATCGCCCGATCGTGGGAGCCGCAAAAGTCATGCAACGGCAAAAATCGCGGTAAGTTACAATCTGGAACTGAACCTCAAAACCGGAAGGAAGCCGAATCTATGCCTTTATCTGTTGGCGATACTGCCCCCGCATTTACAGCCAAAGACACTCACGGTAATACTGTTTCGCTCTCTGACTTTGCAGGTAAGACGGTGGTGCTGTACTTCTACCCCAAAGACGACACGCCGGGTTGCACTAAAGAAGCCTGTAGCTTCCGAGACAATTACAGTCAGTATCAAGGTAAGAATATTGTGGTGCTGGGTGTCAGCATTGATGATGAAGCTTCTCACCAGCAGTTCACGCAGAAATTTAACCTCCCCTTCCCCCTCCTCGCTGACATCAACGGTGCGATTACAAAAGCCTACGATGTCGATGGCGGCGGTTATGCCAAGCGCGTCACCTATGTCATTGATGGCAACGGTGCCATCAGCAACGTCTACACCACAGTGAAGACCGACACCCATGCGACTGACATTCTGGCTGACTTGGGTGTATAGTCCGCCCACGCCTTAGTCTGTTTCATTGCATTTCATCAGTCCCAAGATGACCATCGTCTTGGGATTTTTCTTTTTCAACCATTTGCAGAAGGGGGGTGACAGCGCCCCCGGTCGTTTCGCGCTAGAAGTGCCAAACTAGTTTTTGAAGTGTGTCGGAAAGTATTTCATCTCGACTGTAGTTGCCCTGAGTGCCTGACTTCTGCCCCCTACTCAAGCCAACCCTTCAGCAGCAAGCCATTCAAAAATGAAACTTAAGGGTGCCACTTCTCTCGGATGAAGTCACCACTCTAGATCACAGACTAGAAAAAAGCGTCATCCACCGTTTGAGGACACTATGACCAACCCCCAAGCTCAAAATCCTCCGACTAGTACTCCAGCCGTTGCTTCTGCCCCACCCGCACTAACTTATAGTGGCCCCAGAGAAGTTCTTATCAATCAAGCAGTGGTTCTCAAGGGAACCTATGACCCCCTACGAATCGCCAAGGTTTCACTGGCTGCGGAAGACAAGTATCCCTTGGAAGTGACGGTAGATGCTCAAAAACGCACTTGGCAAGTGAACTTAAACCAAGGCTTTAAGACGGCTGGATCTCGCTGGTTAAAACTCAAAGGCACTGACAGCGCTGGCAAATTGGTTGACGATGAAGTGATTTATCTAACGGTCAGCACCGACCCTATGACCGTGGGGCAGTCGTTAACCTTAAAAGTCTTACGAGATACCTTATTTAAAGTTCGTGCCGTTGACTCAGCTCGCCTCAATGCTCAGCAAAAGGTGGCTGTGAAGGCAGGCCAAACTTTTACAGTCAGTCGCTATGGCGTTGTGGATGGACATTTGAAAGTGGTGCTGAATCCACCTATTGCCCCGATTGGAGAGTTTGGTTACTTCTTTGAGGAGCATGTGCAGCTCAGCAAGGGAGCGCAGGTTTTTAAGTTTAATATCAGTGATGTGCCTAACACGCCTTTAAGCGCTCAGGCTTTGATTACACAAACCACTTTAATTAAGGCTCAACCTGCTGACTCTGCCTCGCTCGCTGCCAACCAAAAAGCAGAGTTGTTACAAGGACAAACCCTACAAATTACCGGGTACGCTGCGATTAAAGGCCATTTTCGGGTTTCTCTCGCTACTCCGATTCAGGGTTTTGGCCAAACTGGCTATATCTACTGGGAACACATTCAAATTAAGCACAACAACAAAGTTGTGTCCTTTGATCCAGACGCGCTCACAGTCACGGTACTCAAAACCACTGTGTTCAAAAAACGTCCGGTGGATGCAGCGAGCTTGCAAGCTTCAGAGAAGTTTACCTTAGCCGCAGGTAGTATTTATGGGGTGGCAGGTTACGCGATCGCCGATGGTCATATCAAAGCCACCCTCACCGAAGAACTGCCGCAATTTGGTAACACGGGTTATCTCTTCCCTGACTTTATTCAGATGAAGCGGGGAGCCAAGCCCTTCAATCCGATGCCGCCTCAAGTGGAACTCAATGTTCCCTACTTTTCCCAACGAGACAATCCCCGTTATTCCTGGGCCACTTGCAACGTCACCTCGATCGCGATGATTTTTTACTATTACGGACGGCGATCGCAGGGTGGCCAATTGGAAGACGAACTCCTGCAATGGTGTCTCAGCCGCTATGGAGAAGGATCACAAACCGATAACGCGGTCCTCTCCGAAATGATTAAGGCTTATGGCTTCAAAACCAGCTTTAGCACCACTCGCAACTGGTCAGCGGTGAAGGACGAACTGATTAATGGTCGCCCTGTGGTGATGGGGGGAGACTTTACCGCAGGTGGTCACATTGTTTGCGTAGTGGGCTACACGCCGCAAGGCTTTATTGTGAATGACCCTTGGGGCGACGCGCTCTCTGGTTACTACGACACCGAAGGCCGCAAGTTGCTTTACCCCTACAGCTATATGGATCGAGTTGCAGGCCCAGATGGCAATGTGTGGGCACACTTCATTGCTCGATAGAAAACGGTCGGGTTTTGGCGGTTGGCTGTTAGCTTTTGGGATTTAGCTAATGGCTAGCCGCTAACTGCTAATCACGAACCGCTAACCGCCGATCGCTCCTCCAAGCTAAAATCTGGGTACCGTTCAGCGATCGGAGTCAGCTATGCCTCGGTATAACCCCTATACCCTGCAAATGCAAATTACTCGCATGTTTGAGCAGGGGCAATCGCTCTTTGCCACGATGAAGGTGCAAGACTGGCTACGGGAGCGCAACGAAGACCCTGCTGCCTACGAGATTTTGTTTCATCAGAAGCCTGCCCCTCCTGGCTCTGGTGAGGTTTTAGTCGTTGAAATTGAGCTGAAGCGGCGAGACGGTCAACCCGTAGATGAGTGGCTACAACAACAGGTGAACCAGCACAGCTAATGGAGCTAGCCTGAAGAGGAGAGGCGATCGCTGGACAGAACTTTGGAGGGTTAAGGGCGATCGCTCATTGTCACTGAGGAGATGCAGTCATGGTACAGACAGTTCGAGCTGAAAGCCTTAATCTCCACGATATAGAGGCAAAGTTCGGGTTGCAGCTCACAGCAGATCCACAATTTTTTACTGAGTGGTCAGAGGAGCTTCCAGAAATTTCAGCCTCAGAAAAACAAGCGCTAGATCGAGTGAAGGCTAGCTATCTCAACCTGGCTAAGTATCCCATGCTAGAAAACACCGTCAAAATGGTGGTGCTATCTCCCTTACTAGACTTAGCTGGTTTCTACCTGCCGCCTTTCCGCGTCACCTCGGAGGAATCGATTCAGGTCACTGCTGAAGATGAAGGAGTGCTGATTCAGGGACGCATTGATGTCTTAGTGTTGCAAGAACAGTTGTGGGTGCTAGCGATTGAGTCTAAACGCACTACTTTCTCTGTTTCTCTAGCTCTGCCGCAACTCCTAGCTTATCTACTGAGCACCCCCCACCCGACTAAACCTGCTTTTGGCTTAATTACGAATGGCAGCGACTTCATCTTTGTCAAACTGACCCAACAACCCACGCTTCAGTACGCTCTATCCAAGATCTTCTCTCTACTCAATCCAGGCAATGACTTGTATGGTGTACTCAGTGTTCTGAATCGTTTGGGACAATTAATTCAATAGCGATCGTCTTGATGATAAGCAGTGTATGTATGCTAACTCCCACACCAGAAATTCAGAAGGTATTAAAACTGATTGAAGAACTTCTAAGTCGCTTACAAAGCGAGTCATCAAAGATTCAATTTTCAGGACAGTACCAATCAGATATTACTATTGCAAATTTTTTAAAACTTTTAACTAGAAATGTAGAGAGCATTCTTTGCCTTGCTTGGCATGATCTCTTTTTGCTACCTTCGGCGTTAGTTCTGTCAAGATCAGTGCTTGAAACAGCAGCTAACACACTTTGGTTGATGCAGCCAGAAGATGTATTCGATCGAGAAATGCGCTTAGTTGCTTTGTTGAGTGATGAAGAGAAACAGCGAGAAACATATATTAATAATTTAATTACACTTAAAGTTGAAAATTCAGAAATAGAGGAAGCCAAAAGTCAAAAACAAGATATACAAGAGTATCGTGATTCTATTGTTTCTAGAATTCCAAACAATTATGCAGAAATAAAAAAGCCTCAAAGAATTGAATCGCTATTAGACTCGTTAAATCTCAAGAATATATATCCTACCTATCGGATTCTTTGTAGTCCCACTCATGCAAACCATTCTTCTACCTGGATGTACAAGCGAAGTTTAGATCAAGGTGATGAGTTTGGTGAACGCATAGAGCCTAGAGATTGGCATACTCCCTTATTTATTTGCTGCTGGGCACTAGCGAAATTGGGATCTAAGTTCCTGAACAAATTCGAAGGCGGCATTGAAGAATTTTTGTCGGAATCGATGCAGCAGAAAGTTCAACAAGCCCTTGACGGGATCTTAAGTTCATAACTGTACCTATGATGGATAGATAACGCTTCAGTTTTCATCCTCATGCAATTTATTGATCAAGCAGAAATTCAAGTTCAAGCGGGTAACGGCGGCGATGGTTTAGTCGCCTTCCGGCGTGAAAAGTATGTACCCGCAGGAGGACCGTCTGGAGGCAACGGGGGCAGAGGTGGCTCCGTGATTCTGAAGGCAGATTCGAATTTACAAACTCTGCTTGATTTTAGGTACGCTCACATTTTTAAGGCGGAAGATGGCGATCGCGGTGGTCCCAACAACCGCACTGGCGCATCCGGGGATGACAATATTATTGAAGTTCCCTGTGGCACTGTGGTTTATGATGCCGAAACAGAAGAAATTCTGGGCGACCTGACTGCCCCTGGGCAAACGCTTTGTGTGGCTCAAGGCGGCAAAGGGGGGCTGGGTAATAAACACTTCCTCAGTAACCACAACCGGGCTCCGGAAAGAGCTTTGCCCGGTTTGCCTGGGGAATCTCGCTTGCTGCGGCTAGAGCTGAAACTGTTGGCAGAAGTCGGCATTATTGGATTACCGAACGCGGGCAAATCGACGTTGATTTCGGTGTTATCTGCTGCCCGTCCCAAAATTGCTGATTATCCCTTTACGACCCTAGTGCCCAACCTAGGTGTAGTGCGTAAGCCAACTGGAGATGGCACGGTGTTTGCCGACATTCCAGGGTTAATTGAAGGGGCGCATTTGGGGACAGGATTGGGCCACGACTTCCTGCGCCACATTGAGCGGACTCGGCTATTACTTCACCTCATTGACGCTACTGCCGAAGATCCGATCGCCACTTATCACGTGATTCAAGACGAGTTGCAAGCCTACGGTCGAGGGTTAGGCGATCGCCCCCAAATCATTGCGCTCAATAAGATTGATGCGATTCAGAATCAGGAAGAAGCAGCCCAAACCCTAGAGAAAGTTGCCGCTCAGCTACGAGAAATCAGCCAAGCTCCTGTGTTTCTGATTTCTGCGGTGGCTCGGATTGGTCTAGAGCCGCTACTGCAAGAGATTTGGCAAACTCTAGACCAGATGGCAGAAATAGAAGCAGCAGCAAGTTTAGCTGAGAACGTCTCGGAGAACTTGTCTGAGAGCTTGTCTGAGAACTTCTCTGAAAGCCTTATTGCTGATTGAACCGAGGAGGTTGGTTAAAAGTAGCCTGGGGAGCTGGGGCACTGGGACGAGGTTGGCCGATGGGGTTACTCATCGTTCCAGGCGCGCCATTAAAGCTAGGGCTAGACATAGGCGCTCCTGGTGACGGTGCAGCATTAGGGTTGAAGGCAGCTCCATTGGCGGGGCCTCCAGTTCGGTTGAGGTTGTTGTAAGTCACCCGTGACACCTGGCGAATCAGTTCTGACCCCTGCTCGTCATTGAAGGAGCGCTTCACTAAGGCGGCAATCACGTAGCGCTTGCCATTGGGCATATCAATCAGACCTACATCTCCGATCAGAGAACCAATATCTCCGGTTTTGTGGGCGATGGTTGCGCCTTCTCCTAAACCACGGGGCAGTAGGGTGTCGGTCACAGTGCGACGCATGATATCTAGCATCCGATCGCGCGATCGCATCGATACCAAATCGCCTTGATTCACCCAAGCCATCAATGTCGCCAAATCTCTAGGGCTAGTGGTATTGGTGCCTTGGAGGTCAGGCAAGGGATTGCGAATTACTGTGGCGGTTAGACCCCAAGACTGAAAACGTTGGTTGAGGGCAGCAGCACCACCTAAGCGCGCGATCAGCATATTAGTGGCGGTATTGTCGCTGATCGTGATCATTCTGTATGCAGTTTCCAGCGCACTGAACTTGCTGCCTGGAGGCTGGTACTGCATGTCACCTGACCCAGAGCCAATCAACTCTGGCTTCATGACCAAAGGCTCATCTAAACGGATCTTGCCTGCGTCCACATCTTGAAAGAAAGCCACTAATACTGGAACTTTGATGGTGCTAGCGGCGGAAAAAATTGCATTTCCATTTAGATCGACATAGCTCATGGTGTCTAGATCGATCAGAAATACGCCGGGTGTTAAGCCAGTGGTTTGTCTAGCCAATCCTTGAATTTCGGTTTTGAGCGAGACAGATTCTTGGCTTAACTTCAAGGGCATAGGAGGCTTGGCCAAGTTACTGGGTTTTGCTGCCTGCTGTTCGGTGGAATTTCTAGAATTAATTGCAGTTTGAGACGCTCCTGCCATAAAGCGGCTGGGGTCTAAGGTGGACAGCAAAGTGCCAGCAATCACCCCGATGCCTAAACCCAAAATCAACAGCCGAGTGCCATACAACAAAGGTGACACTGATTTGCGAAACTGCGATCGCTGAGCGGCTTTGCGCTTCAACTCAGCTATAGCTTGAGGAGTGGGTTGAGGGCGCTGTACTTTAGCACTACGTTGTCTAGTGCGGCGAGGCGAGCGAGTTCTGGAAGCAGAGGCACCACTCTGATGGGAGTTGCCAACAGCAGTCCGACGCTCACTCAGCGGTAAGTTGTCGGCTCCACCTTCTCTGCGCGTACCGGGTAAGGGTAAGTGGTCACGCCAGAGGCTATCATCAATCGAGTTGACCTCACGAGATCCAGAACCACGCTGAGGACTACTGGATACTGGTAGGGCGCTGGCTCTGGCAGAACGGCGGTTGGTTGGAGCGATCGCGCTAGTTCTGGCGGTTGGCACTGCTAGTTTGCCATTGGTAGCTGGTGGCAACAAATGTCGATGCGCTTGACCTGACAGGAGTTGCTTTAAATTAAGGCGTGAAGTTGAGTGGGAACTGTGTCGCTGCTCAGGCCGAGGTCGTGGTTGAGTGGCTCCATTGAGTACTGAGTCCTGAGTCGGAACTGAACCGCCAAGCTGCTGGGGTCTTTTAGCCAGCTCTTGTTGCTGGGATGCTTGCAACATTTGACGACGGCGCTGTCGGCGGCTCATCGCGTTACCTTGCTCTGTCATGAGGCAGCCTCCCAACCCAGTGAATTAAGCTCCACACCTCTCACCACAACTACTCCTCTCACTCCTGATTGCTAGCGCTTAGCAGTTCTGCCGTTAGGTTAGTCTGATTTACGGCTAATCGCATCAATTTGGATGAATTTTAACCTGATGCTATCCCTCTTCATACTTTTGCGACTGCTGGAGTGCCCATGCCATTTGGCTCAGAATGCCCCGCAACATCGCCACTTCAGCCGTGGAAAGCTCGGCTCGATTAAACAACCGTCTAAATTTTTCCATCCGACTGGTTGCAGTATGCGGGTAAAGATAGCCAATTTTCAAGAGCAAAGTTTCTAACTGTTGGTAATACCCTTCCAATGCTTCTAGAGGAGCGGTCGCAACGGCAAGAGAGGCAGGAGGAGCGATCGCCGCAAGTTCTGACACTACACTGCCTGGGCCTACCAGCGGCACGCCCTGAATGCATTGATAGAGTTCATAACAACAAACCGCGACGGCTTGCGCTAAGTTCAGCGATGGATAAGTGGGGCTGGAAGGAATGCGAATGAAGCGCTGGGCATAGTTCAGCTCCTCGTTGCTCAAGCCTCGGTCTTCGGGGCCAAAAATTAGAGCTGATTGCCAAAGCTCAGTGTGACCTGCCTCTGTTTGGTTCTCTGCTCCTGCCGTTTCTGCGAGGAGCCAAGGCAGCGCTGTCCGGGGATGCTCCAACTCGGTTTCTATGGCGCGAGGTCGAGCAGTCGTGGCGATCGCCCGTTGACATCCTTGGAGAGCTGTTGGGAGATTCGGGACCACATGAGCTGTCGTGAGTAAATCGATGGCATGAACCGCCATTTGCCGCGCTTCTGGCCCTAGGGGATCGCAGTGAGGATTGACCAACACCAACTGATGAAGCCCCATATTTTTCATCACACGGGCGATCGCGCCAATATTCAGCGGCCCTGCGGGTTCTACTAAGACAATTCGCACATTGGCTAAGGCAGTTTCAAACATGTAAGACCAGGAATAGAGGGTGAGCAGCAGAAGTTCGAGTAGACTAAGCCTGGAGTTATAGGTTTTTTACCTAAAACAGCCTAATTCACCACCATACCCTACAGTTCACCGTTTAATTTCTAGATTTGACTATGGGACGTGCTCGTTCTAAATCCGATTTACCTACAAAGATGTGCCCGGTTTGCCAACGTCCCTTTACGTGGCGGAAGAAATGGGAGGACTGCTGGGATGAAGTCAAGTATTGCTCAGAGCGCTGCCGTCGTCGTCGGAGCCAAGCCCAACCGTTAGATGAGTCTGGCTGATGAGGCTGACGTTTTCGCTAAAGAGTTTTTTAAGGGTCAGCAGGCGATCGCGCTACTTGCAGCCAGTTCAATTTTCACTAATTGCTAATCTAAAAAGGTGCCAATCATGCCACGGGTGCAGCCAAAGTTAATTATTCATGGCGGAGCGGGTAGCTCTCTACAAGGCAAAGGGGGAACCGAAGCGCTGCGGCAAATTCTTTACAGCATCGTGGAAGAAGTTTATGCGCTCCTCAGCCAAGGAGCTAGTGCCCAAGCTGTGGTTGTCCGGGGTTGCCAGCTTTTAGAGAATCACCCGCGTTTCAACGCTGGTACAGGCTCGGTGCTGCAATCCGACGGTCAAATTCGCATGAGTGCCTCTCTCATGGATGGAATGGCTCAACGGTTTAGCGGCGTAATCAACGTTTCACGGGTAAAAAACCCAATCACTCTGGCAGAAACTCTGCAAAACGCTAGCGATCGCGTGCTCTCTGACTACGGAGCCGCCGAACTCCTACGAGAACTGCAAATCCAGCCCTATGAGCCTTTGACTGAGCAACGGTTGCAAGAGTGGATTCAGGAGCGGCAAGGCAACTTTGCCAAAAAAATGGCGGGAGTTGTGGCCGAAGACTTAGTCGCCGATCCCAACGCTGGACGCGGCACCATTGGCGTCGTGGCCCTGGATAGTGAGGGCCATTTGGTTGCAGGCACTTCCACCGGAGGCAAAGGCTTTGAGCGCGTCGGTCGAGTCAGCGACTCTGCCATGCCTGCGGGGAACTACGCCACTACTCACGCTGCCATTAGCTGCACGGGCATTGGAGAAGACATTATTGACGAATGCCTCGCCGCTCGAATTGTGGTACGAGTCACTGATGGTTTACCTCTCCAAGCTGCCTTCGAACGCTCCTTTACCGAAGCCCAAAAACACCAACGCGACCTAGGTGCGATCGGGATTGATGCAACAGGCGCGATCGCTTGGGGCAAGACCAGTGATGTACTGCTCGCTGCCTATCACAACGGCGATCGCATCAACGACACCTTGGAGTTAGCACCAGGAATGGTG